>CAYGED010000006.1:0-17329 GCA_964348555.1 uncultured Coxiellaceae bacterium | reverse complement strand
GGTCATCATGCAAGCCCAGCTCATTCAATACTTCGTGGCAAGTTTCACGCATCACTTTAGCGCGGGGGTCGTAATTTTTGTAGACACGATGACCAAAACCCATTAAGCGGAAGGGATCATTTTTGTCTTTCGCTTTTTTGATGTATTGATCAATATTTTTTGTATCGCCAATTTCACGAAGCATATTAAGTGCGGCTTCATTCGCTCCGCCATGTGCAGGTCCCCATAGCGCACCAATGCCGGCCGAGATACAGGCAAAGGGGTTGGCGCCCGTCGAACCGGCGACGCGGACGGTGGTGGTCGATGCATTTTGTTCGTGATCGGCGTGCAGGGTGAAAATACGGTCCATGGCGCGCACCAGAATGGGATCTGGTTTTTTATCTTTATCGCCGTAAGGGGTTCCGAAAAGCAACTGCAGAAAATTCTCTGCATACCCCCTGTCTTTTCGGGGGTGCATAAAGGGTTCACCAATGGAATACTTATAACTCATGGCGGACAGGGTGGGCATCTTGGCGATGAGGCGAATAGCAGATAATTCACGGTGTTCAGGATTTTTTATATCTAAAGCATCGTGATAAAAGGCCGAAAGAGCCCCGACGGTGGATAAGACCATGGCCATGGGGTGGGCATTGTGATGAAAGCCATTGAAGAACTTAGTGATTTGCTCGTGGACGTTGATGTGCTCTTTAATCGCTTGAATGAATCGATCCTTTTCAGTTTTATTGGGTAGCTCACCGTGGATTAGGAGATAGCAGACCTCCATATAATCACTTTGATAAGCGAGTTGATCGATGGGGTAGCCTCGATAAAGGAGGATACCTTTTTCGCCGTCGATGAAGGTTATTTTCGATTCACAGGAGGCTGTGGAATAAAAGCCAACGTCGAGTGTGTAAGCGCCGTGTGCACCAAGCGTTTTTACGTCGATGACATCTTGGCCTAGGGTTGGGGAATAGATGGGGAAGTCGAGCGATTGGTTTTCAAAATCCAGCTTTGCTTTGCGTTCGCTCATGGATACTCCTCCAAGGGTTATAAATATATTAACAGTATAATGAATTTTTGCAGCTTGTTCAAAGTTTGGTGCTTTTTTTGGTGCGAAGTTGTAGTATTCCATTCCATTTGAGCTTTTAGATTGAATTACGATATAATCACTTCGCGGCATGGAGGCAAAAGCCCAGTTTTTTTGTAAAATTAACGTGTTATACACACTATCTGAGATGGAAGGAATGAAGCCTGAACGACCGATCAACCTTGACTTAACTAAGTTCCATTTTCCGCCGATGGCGATCCTCTCAATTTCGCATCGGATTACGGGTGTTATTCTCTTTTTATTCATCCCCTTGATGCTTTATTTGCTCCATGGTGCCATTCTCTCAGAGGCCAGTTTTGACAGCATTCAAAGCTTGGTTCTGCACAATGCTTGGATGAAGCTGGGCATTTGGATCATGGTCTCTGCTACACTGTTGCATTTTTTCGCCGGTCTTCGCCATCTCATCATGGATCTCGGTTTTTGGGAATCGGTTAGGGCAGGGCGCGTGAGTGCCTATGTTGTTTTCACGCTGGCCGTCGTCGCTGCTATTTGGCTTGGGGTGTGGATATGGTAACCGAGGTCAACCACAGAGGTTTTCGCGATTGGCTCATTCAGCGTGTGACGGCTATTCTGGTTGGGCTCTACGTCATCGTTCTTTTTGTTTATCTCTTGAGTCATCAAAACGTTACCTTCTTTGAATGGCAGTCGTTTTTTAATCATATCGCCATGAAATTGTTTACATTGATTGTGTTGCTCAGTATCTTTTGGCACGCGTGGATTGGCTTGTGGACTGTTTTTACTGACTATGTAAAGAATAAGTCCGTTCGTTTCATTTTAGAAATACTGGTTTGTTTACTGTTACTGGCGTTTTTGGTTTGGACCCTCGAAATTTTATGGGTTGCAGGTTGAGGTCTTTAAATGACTGGCAATATTAAGGTAAAAGAATACGATGCGGTGATTGTTGGCGCTGGTGGTGCTGGCATGCGTGCGTCTTTACAGATGGCGCAATCGAATTATAAAGTTGCCGTTATTTCAAAGGTATTTCCAACACGGTCACACACCGTTTCTGCCCAAGGTGGGATTGCGGCTGCGTTGGGTAACGTGGTGCCCGATAAATGGGAATGGCACATGTACGATACCGTGCACGGATCGGATTATTTGGGCGATCAAGATGCTATTGAATACATGTGCCAACAAGCGCCGCCGTCGATTTACGAGCTGGAACATTTTGGATTGCCTTTTTCTCGACTTGAAGATGGTCGGATTTATCAACGCGCGTTTGGTGGTCATACCCGTGATTTTGGCGCTGAAGTGGCCAGGCGAACTTGTGCGTGTGCTGATCGTACGGGGCATGCCATGTTGCATACACTTTTTCAGAAAAACGTTGAAGCGAACACAGATTTTTATTACGAATGGTATGGCATCGACATCGTCAAAGGTAAAGATGGCAGTGTCGTCGGTCTCGTGGCCATGTGCATGGAAACCGGAGAGCTCGTATTTTTTAAATCTCGCGCTACGGTTTTTGCAACCGGTGGTGCTGGCCGTATTTATGAAACTACCAGCAATGCTTACACCAATTCGGGTGATGGGATTGGTATGATTTTACGCGCTGGTTTTCCGGTGCAAGACATGGAGTTCTGGCAATTTCATCCGACCGGCATTTATGGCGTGGGCTGTTTAATTACAGAAGGCGTGCGCGGTGAAGGCGGTTATTTGATTAATGGTAAAGGTGAGCGCTTTATGGAGCGATATTCGCAGCACTTAAAAGACTTGGATTGTCGCGATATTGTTTCGCGGTCAATCGTTCTTGAAGTGAGGGCGGGAAATGGAGCAGGGCCGAATAAAGATCACGTGTTGTTGAAATTGGATCACCTGGGTGCGAAATTGCTGCATAAGCGTTTGCCTGGAATCAGTGAGCTCGCCAAGAAATTTGCCAACGTGGACGTGACAAAAGAGCCCATTCCAGTGATGCCAACCGCGCATTACATGATGGGAGGTATCCCAACGAATATTCATGGGCAAGCCTTGACCGTGGATGAAAATAATAACGACCGCGTCGTTGAAGGTTTGTTTGCGGCAGGTGAGTGTGCCTGTGTGTCCGTTCACGGTGCCAATCGATTGGGAACAAATTCGCTGCTGGATTTAGTGGTTTTTGGTCGTGCTGTTGGAATGTATTTGGAAGAAGCGCTTAAAGATAAGCTAAAGCACCGTGACGAAGATCCATCGGATATCGACGCTGTCATTGCTCGAGTGAAACGTTGGGAAGCCCCATCCAATACCGAAGATCCCGCTCAAGTAAAACACGAGCTTCAGAACGTGATGAGTTTGGATTTTGGCGTTTTTCGTGACGCACAACCGATGAAAGAAGGCCTTGCAAAATTAGATCGATTACGGACTCGCTTACAAAAAGCAAAATTAACGGATAAAAGTCACACGTTTAACAACGCGCGAATTGAAGCGTTGGAGTTGGATAATTTGATGGACGTGGCGATTGCTACGGCACATTCGGCAGAAAATCGCACGGAAAGCCGCGGTGCTCACTCGAGAAATGATTACCGTGAGCGTGATGACGAACACTGGTTAAAACACACGCTTTATTTTCAAGATGGACGAATGGCTTATCGACCGGTGAATCAAAAGCCAAAAGATATAGCACCATTTCTGTTGAAATCGAGGGTTTGATCCAATGAGTAAGCAATCGCGCATCATGAAATTTTCGATTTACCGTTATAATCCAGAGACGGATAAAAAACCTTACACGCAAGATTTTGAGCTGGATGTGTCAACCTTGCATGGCGCCATGTTGTTGCATGCGTTAGAAGTAATACGAGAAAAGCACCCCGATTTGGGGTTGCGTCGTTCCTGTGGTGAAGGTGTTTGCGGTTCCGATGGCATGAACATCAACGGTAAAAATGGATTGGCTTGTGTTACGCAGCTGTGTGATTTGCCGGATAAAGTGGTGTTACGTCCTTTGCCTGGTTTTCCAGTGATTCGCGATCTCATTGTTGATATGGAACAATTCTACGCGCAATATAAAAAGGTCAAACCCTATTTGCAAAATAATCAAAAGCCACCAGAAAAAGAACGCTTACAATCGCCTGAGCAACGTTCAAAATTGGATGGGTTATACGAATGTATTTTGTGTGCATGCTGTTCCAGCGCGTGTCCATCGTATTGGTGGAATCCAGATAAATTTATTGGTCCAGCCGGTTTGTTGTGGGCGAATCGTTTCATTCAAGACAGTCGAGACACATCAACATCCGAACGTTTAGAATCAATGAAAGATCCGTACAGTGTCTTTCGCTGTCGCACCATCATGGATTGTGCAACGGTTTGTCCCAAAGAACTTAATCCGACCAAGGCAATCCGAGAAATTCGAACTGCCATGCTCACTGATTCAGACGCGAATGAATAGCAAATACGTGGATTAGAAAATCATGCAAAAAATATCTCAAATGGAGCAGTTTCAGAGAAGCTCTTATTTGGCAGATAATAATGCCGGTTACGTAGAATCACTGTACGAAAATTATCTCGCAGATCCCAATAGTGTTTCGGAGAATTGGCGGCAATATTTTGAATCGTTAGCAAATGGTTCAGGGATAGCAGACATCTCGCATGCCCATATCCGAGACCAATTTCGTGAATTGGCCAAGCAAAAAGTATCGGCTGCACTGCCTGTGAGTGCCTCTGAAAAACAAGCCTCGGTAGACCTTTTGATTGAAGCTTATCGTCGTTTTGGTCATCTCAACGCAAAATCAAATCCGCTTGGTTTTGAATGTCCTGTGGATGCACGATTGCAATTACAACATTATGGGCTGTCGGAAGCGGATTTTGCTGAGACCTTTAATACAAAAGGTGTACTAGACACTCCGCGTGGATCGTTAAAAGAGATTGATCAGGCGTTGCGGCGTATTTATTGTGGATCGATTGGATTTGAATACACAGCGATTTCCGATGAGAAAGAGCGTTATTGGGTGCGTGATTATATTGAACATCGACTGCCGAGTTTGACATTGAATGTTAATATTAAGCGTAATATCTTAAATCAGCTTATCAACGCGGAAACACTCGAAAAATATTTAGATTCCAGGTATGTGGGTCAAGTCCGATTTTCATTAGAGGGTGGTGATAGCTTAATTCCTTTACTCGATGAATTAATCAAGCGAGCCCGACAGCAAGGCATGGAAGAAATTGTGCTTTGCATGGCACATCGTGGGCGTGTCAATGTGTTGCTCAATATCATGGGACAATCGCCAGCGGAGTTGTTTCAGGAGTTTGAAGGTAAAAAAGATTTTGGATTAACATCGGGCGACGTTAAATATCACCGTGGTTATTCGCGTGATGTGAAAACGGATGCGGGTGCAATTCACTTGTCGCTGGCATTTAATCCTTCACATTTAGAGTTTATTTCTGCTGTGGCAATGGGTTCCGTCCGCGCAAGACAAGAGCGACAAAACGGTCAGAAACGTGATTATGCGATGAGCGTGATGATTCATGGAGATGCGAGTTTTTGCGGTGAAGGTATCGTGATGGAAACCTTGAGCATGTCGCAAACGCGTGCGTTTCAAATTGGCGGTGCTATCCATATTGTTTTAAATAATCAAATTGGGTTCACCACCAGTGATTATCAAGATGCGCGTTCTTCATTGTATGCAACCGATATCGCAAAAATGCTGGAATCGCCGGTATTTCACGTCAATGGGGATGACCCCGAAGCCGTCATCGCGGCAACGCAATTAGCGCTTGATTATCGAATGATGTTTCACAAAGACGTATTTATTGATTTATTGTGTTATCGACGTCATGGGCACCAAGAAGCTGATGATCCCATGCCGACGCAGCCTATGATGTATAAGATTATTCATGAACATCCCACGACACGCACGTTGTATGCCCAAAAATTAATTGATGAAAAAACTTGTTCGTCGGAAGAAGTGGAAAAATGGACGGAAGCTTATCGTCACTGTTTGGAGCAAGGTCTTCAGGTGGTTGAAACCATTCCTCAAGGCTTGTCCGCCCATTATGCCGCTAACTGGACACCGTACATGGGACAAGAATGGACGATGAAGGTGGATACGACGGTGCCGATTGAAAAATTAAAATCATTGGGAAAGAGCATGGCAACATTCCCCGATGGATTTTCGTTGCATCGAAAAGTGGCGGCAATTTACGACGCTAGACGAGAAATGGTGGCGGAAAAAATGCCGCTGGATTGGGGGTGCGCCGAAATGTTGGCGTATGCCAGTTTGCTCACGGAAGGCCATCCTGTTCGTCTGGTTGGGCAAGATGTGCGGCGTGGCACGTTCTTTCATCGTCACGCAGTTACCTTTGATCAAAATACCGGTGCAATTTATGAGCCCTTAAAACACCTGGCTCAATCTCAATCGACACCGTATATTTACGATTCTTTACTGTCGGAAACGGGTGTGCTGGGTTTTGAGTATGGTTACTCAACGGCTGATCCTAAATCTTTATTAATTTGGGAAGCACAGTTTGGTGATTTTGCTAACGTAGCGCAGGTTATTATCGATCAATTTATCAGTTCCGCTTGGCAGAAATGGAACCGTTTGTCGGGCATCACATTATTTTTGCCACATGGATATGAAGGCAAAGGGCCTGAGCATTCGTCCGCACGCTTAGAACGCTTTTTACAATTGTGCGCACAGAACAACATGCAAGTTTTTGTGCCGACAACGCCGTCGCAAATTTTTCATTTATTGCGACGTCAAGTGTTGCGCCCTTATCGTAAACCGCTCATTGTCATGACACCGAAAAGTTTATTGCGATCGAAATTAGCTGTTTCGGATTTGCGAGAATTAGCCGAGGGACAGCTGAAGTTACTGATTCCAGAAATTGATCCGCATGAAGCAGAAGCGATAAAACGAATTGTGATTTGCAGCGGTAAGGTGTTTTACGATTTGTTAACTAAACGCCGTGAAAAAGCATTAAAACACGTTGTGATTATTCGTATTGAGCAGCCGTATCCATTTCCTTACGATGAATTGAAAACTGAATTGGTTCGATACGCCAACGCTGTTCAGGTCATTTGGTGTCAGGAAGAGCCAAAAAATCAAGGTCCCTGGTTTTGCACGCGCCATCGATTGCTGGAGTGCATGCGCAAGGACCAAACATTAACGTATGCGGGTCGACCCGCTTCAGCGGCACCTGCGGCGGGATATCCTGCTCTCCATACGAAATTGCAGGATCAGTTGATTCATGATGCCTTAGATTTGCAAGAGGAAGAATAAATGTCGATAGAAATTAAAGTGCCGGTATTACCGGAATCAGTGGCCGATGCGGTTGTCGCGAAATGGTATAAAAAAGAAGGTGAATTCATTGCCAGGGATGAGAATCTCGTTGACCTTGAAACCGATAAGGTGATGCTCGAGGTTCCTTCGCCTAAAGATGGGGTTATCGAGAAAATCACGGCTCAGCAAGGTGACACCGTGACCGCTGGACAAATGTTAGCGGTGATCAAAGAAGCCAGTGCTAGCCAGGCGAAAAAAGTTGAAGGAAAAACAGAAGAAAAGGTGGCGCCCAAAGAGCCAGAAAAAGAGGATGAGTTGAGTCCGTCGGTGCGCCGACTGATTGCAGAAAAAGGCGTTGAGGTGTCTCAAATCAAAGGAACGGGCAAAGAGGGTCGATTAACGAAAAAAGATGTTGAGGATTTTCTGGAGAAGGGTGGTGCAAAATCCGCCGCGAAAAGTGAACCCACACAAACGATTCAAGCGACTTCAGGTCGTACTGAAAAGCGTGTTCCAATGTCACGAATTCGGCAACGCATTGCAGAACGCTTGGTGCAAGTGCAACACGATGCGGCGTTATTAACGACTTTTAATGAAGTGAATATGAAACCCGTCATGGATTTACGCAATTCGTATCGGGAACCATTTGAAAAAGCGCACGGTGTTCGATTGGGTTTTATGTCTTTTTTCACAAAAGCAGCCGTGGAAGCACTGAAGCGTTTTCCTGCGGTAAATGCCTCGATCGATGGTACGGACATTATTTATCATAACTATCATGACATCGGAATCGCGATTGGAACCCCGCGTGGTTTGGTGGTGCCGATTTTGCGAAACGTTGAGAACATGAGCATGGCAGAGATTGAGAAGCAGATTCGCGCTTACGCTGAACGGGCCAAAGAGGGTCGTTTGACCATTGAAGAATTGACGGGAGGCACGTTTTCGATTACCAATGGTGGCACCTATGGTTCGATGTTATCGACCCCGATTATTAACGCACCACAAACAGCTATTTTAGGCATGCACAGCATCACTGAGCGGGCCGTTGTTGAAAATGGTGAAGTGGTGGTTCGACCCATAATGTACCTGGCCCTTTCTTATGATCATCGAGTCATTGATGGTCGTGAAGCCGTGCAATTTTTGGTTGCGATTAAGGAAATGTTGGAAGAGCCAGCACGGATGTTGTTGGAAGTTTAGGAACTGAATACGTTTAGAGCCTGTGTTATAACCAAACAGGCTCTTAGATTAAGGTATAAAAAAATGAATTTACATGAATATCAAGCAAAGCATTTATTGACAGATTATGGTGTGCCGGTGCCGCCGAGCGAAGTGGTATTTGATTCGGAAACGGCTGCTGATGCGGCGAATAAAATTGGCGGCAGCCGCTGGGTGGTTAAGGCGCAAGTGCATGCTGGAGGGCGAGGAAAGGCGGGCGGTGTTCGAATCGTTGATTCAAAAGATGCCTTAAAAACAGCAGTAAAAGACTTGCTTGGGAAGCGATTGGTGACCTACCAAACGGATGAACAGGGTCAGCCAGTCAATCAAATTTTAATTGAAAAGCCATCAGAAATTGCCCGTGAATTATATTTGGGTGCGGTGATCGATCGCGCTTCTCAGCGCATTGTTTTCATGGCCTCTACCGAAGGTGGTGTGGAAATTGAAAAAGTGGCTGAAGCATCGCCGGAGAAAATTTTGAAAGTGATGGTTGATCCGACGGTAGGGTTGCAAGCTTTTCAGTGTCGACAACTGTTCTTTGGTTTAGGTTTGGATATTTCACAGATTCGAGTGTTTACCGATATTTTATTGAATTTATATCGCCTCTTTGTTGATTGTGATTTAAGTTTATTGGAAATCAATCCGCTGGTCGTTACGAAGTCGGGTGAGTTAATTTGTTTGGATGCTAAGGTCAATATCGACGACAATGCGCTGTACCGCCAATCAAAATTAAGGGAAATGCGAGACACTACTCAAGAAAACGAGCAAGAAACGTTGGCGCAAAAATGGGAGTTAAATTACATTAAGCTTGACGGAAATATTGGTTGCATGGTCAATGGTGCTGGGTTGGCGATGGCGACCATGGATCTCATCAAGTTGAATGGTGGCGAGCCGGCTAATTTTTTAGACGTGGGTGGTGGCGCGACGAAGGAGCGTGTCACGGAGGCGTTTAAGATTATTCTTTCAGATAAAAACGTAAAAGGTATTTTAGTGAATATTTTTGGTGGTATCGTGCGCTGTGATTTGATTGCCGATGGCATCATCAGTGCGGTGCAGGAGGTCGGAGTGAATGTGCCGGTTGTGGTTCGTCTCGAAGGAAATAATGCGGATTTAGGCGCGAAAAAATTGGCGGACAGTGGCATGAATCTTACCCCTGCAAAAGGCTTTGCCGATGCGGCCATCCAAATAGTTAAAAAAGTGAATCAGAAGGTATCCGCGTAATGAGTATTTTAATTAATAAAGAAACCCAAGTGATTTGCCAAGGATTCACCGGTAAACAGGGAACATTACATTCCGAGCAAGCGATTGCTTATGGTACAAAGATGGTGGGTGGTGTGACACCTGGAAAAGGTGGTCAAAAACACTTGGATTTACCTGTTTTTGATAGCGTACACGCGGCTGTTGAGTCGACAGGTGCTGATGCAAGCGTTATTTATGTGCCCGCAGCTTTTTGCAAAGACTCCATCATTGAAGCCGTGGATGCGGGTGTGCGATTAATTGTTTGCATCACCGAAGGCATTCCCGTCATGGACATGCTGATGGTAAAAGCGTATGCCAGGCAGCATCCCAACTCGCGCATCATTGGTCCGAATTGTCCCGGTGTGATAACACCGGGTCAGTGCAAAATTGGGATTATGCCTGGGCACATTCACAAACCGGGTAAAGTGGGTATTGTTTCTCGTTCAGGCACCTTGACCTACGAAGCCGTGAATCAAACGACGCAAATGGGTTTTGGACAAAGCACTTGTGTTGGAATTGGTGGTGACCCGCTTCCGGGCACGAATTTTATCGACGTGCTGGCGATGTTCCAAGATGATCCACAAACAGAAGCCATCATTATGGTGGGTGAGATTGGTGGAACTGCTGAAGAAGAAGCGGCTGATTTTATTAAAGGCAATGTCAAAAAACCCGTTGTTTCTTATATCGCGGGTGTGACGGCCCCGGCGGGTAAGCGGATGGGGCATGCCGGCGCCATTATTGCTGGTGGGAAAGGAACGGCTGCTGATAAATACAAAGCCCTAAAAGCGGCGGGTGTTTTTACTGTCAAATCACCCGCAGAAATTGGAAAAGCGGTTGGAGAAGCCACTGGTTGGGCATGATGGCAGACCCTAAGGAAGGAGGACACTATGCCAGTAGGGAAGATACTCGTTTTTTTCTGTGTTATTTTTTATTGGGTGACTGTTGTCGGAGCGCCGACCGATCTCAGCGCGATAAAAATTCATCCGCGTCCGGGTACGGTCGCGTTGACTTTTGACGATGGTCCGAACCCAAAATACACTCCCGAAATTCTTGCGATTCTCGATCGCTATCACATCAAAGCCACTTTTTTTGTCATGGGGATTCAGGCCAAGCGCTACCCTAATTTAGTTCGTGATATTCAAGCGCACGGTCATGTTATTGCGAATCATTCCATGACGCACCCATTTTTAACGAAGCTGTCTGATCAGCAGCTGAAGTATCAAGTCGATGGGACGAATGGGATTGTTAAACAAATCACAGGAAGGGCGCCGCTTTGTTTACGTCCCCCCTATGGTTTGTCGAATGCACGCGTGAGAAATTATATTCATTCACAAGGAATGCAAGTGGTCATGTGGGATTTGAATTCTTTCGATTATGAGCATCAACCGGTTTCACATCTGATTAATTGGGTCCTGACAAAAACAAAGCCGGGTTACGATTTGTTAATGCACGATGGCAGTGGCAATAGTTTTCAGACGGTAAAGGCGCTCCCGGCGATCATCGAGGGTCTTCAACAGCGGGGAATGGGGTTTGACGTGATTTGTCAGTGAGTCGGATTAGGGAATAACCCTCGACTGGCTTGCACGTGGAATAGTCACCTTTTATACTTCATTCATGTCAATTTCCATTAAAACTTCCGAAGAAATTCAAAAGATGCGTGTCGCAGGCCGATTGGCGGCTGAAGTGCTTGAAATGATAGCGCCCTATGTTAAGCCTGGAATAAGCACGCTTGAGCTTAATGATATTTGCCATGATTACATGGTGAATCATCAAAAAGCCATACCCGCGCCACTGAATTACATGGGGTTTCCGAAGTCCATCTGTACCTCGGTCAATCACGTTGTTTGCCATGGTATTCCGAATGAAAAAAAATTAAAGGACGGCGATATCATTAATGTTGACGTGACGGTCATTAAAGAGGGTTATCATGGTGATACCAGCTGCATGTTTACTATTGGGAAAGTTGAGCCACATGCTGAAAGGCTCATCCGAATCACGCAGGAGTGTTTGTATTTAGGTATCGAGCAAGTGAAACCAGGGGCTCGTTTAGGCGACATCGGCGCTGTGATTCAAAATTATGCTGAAAAAAATCATTATTCTGTTGTGCGCGAATATTGTGGCCATGGTATCGGGAAAATTTTCCATGAGCCTGAATTACAAGTATTGCATTATGGGACTCGGGGTACTGGTCATGTTTTAAAGCCCGGTATGACGTTTACGATTGAGCCCATGATTAATGCCGGTAAGCGCCATATCAAATTACTTCGTGATGGTTGGACCGTGGTCACTAAAGATCGACGTTTATCGGCGCAATTCGAACACACCATTGCCGTGACTGAAACGGGTTATGAAATTTTAACTTTGCGTAAAGATGAACGAAATCACCTGAAGATAACGGGTTTATCGCTTCCGCAGTAGGCCCGGTATGAAATTTCCAGGCTAGAGTTGGTGAATAATATTTTTATATTTGTTGGGCTTCGCGAAAGCTCAGCCCAACCTACGCTAGCTGCTCATTAATAAGAGCGAATGATGACCGTTGTGCCGATATTCATAAATCTACCGCTTAACCAGCGTGCAGCACTGGGTTGAACCCGAATGCAACCGTGGCTTGCGTTGTGATTGGGGACATCATCCGATGCATGTATCGCATAATTTTTCGAGAAGAACATGCAATAGCCCATTGGTGCACCACCGCGTGGTTTCGGGTATCGACTCGACCGACAACCGGCGCTGCCTTTAGAAATAACTCGGAACGTACCGACTGGTGTATGGCAAGAACGTCTAATGTCTGGACAATATCCACGACCACCAGAAGCGCGGCCACTACCGACCAACCGACCATTTTCATAGGCATACCAGGCATGACGTCTTGGGTCGAAGACAAAAACGCGGCCACCTCGTCGAACAACGGTGTTAGCAGCAAATTGCGCCACGGGCTTACCGATTACCCATCGCCCCTGACTGGTTGTTACTTTTTGTGTACCCAAGCTTTCTAGCTCTATCCCAGCCAATACCAGAGCCAAAGCTGTTACCATGATCTTCTTCATGGCTACCTCCCTCCTGAGACTTGCGTCCATGGCGTTCAGTAGCCTGAGAAAGTTCCCTCTTACTCAGTTTATATACCCTCTCGCTTAAACAGAGTGTATAAATATAGTACAAATAGGATCAACCAATTGAATATGTTGAGTTTTTAAATTATTCTTTAAGGTATTAAACGAGCGCCTCCCAGGAGTCTGTTTGACCTCGCGGGGCAAAGCCTTGTTAGGGGCGGCCATCTGTGATATAAATTCGCGATTAAACCAAGAGAGCGCATTGTCTGCTACGCCAGGAGCGTGATGCGGTTGCGTTTTCTAGGTAAATACACACACCGATTGACACAATGCCTGGGTGCCCGCTGATGGGTTAGGTGTTGGGATCGGTGGAGGCAAGCCGAGAGGCTTAGGCTTATTGCTTTCTAAGGCTATAACCTAGAAATACCAATGAGTCGTTAAACAACCCGGAGATAAACAACTTTATGCCTGAGATTACTATGCGCCAAATGCTGGAGGCCGGCGTTCACTTTGGTCACCAGACTCGTTATTGGAATCCTAAAATGGCTCCCTTTATTTATGGAGCTCGACAAAAGATTCACATTATTAATCTCGAAGAAACTTTACCGAAATTTCAAGAAGCGTTGAAATATATCGCGAAAATAACGAAGCGACGTAGCAAAATTTTATTTGTTGGTACGAAGCTTGCCGCGAGAGATATTGTTCGTGAAGAAGCGACGCGTTGCGGTATGCCCTATGTTGACTACCGTTGGACGGGTGGGATGCTTACCAATTACAAAACGATTCGCCAGTCAATAAAGCGATTAAAAGAATTAGAAGAGTTGATTGCGAATGAACATTATGTCGCGCAGCTAACGAAAAAAGAAGTTCTTACCCTGGTGCGCGAAAAAGACAAATTGTCCGCGAATCTTTCCGGCATAAAAAACATGGGTAGTTTGCCCGATGTTTTGCTGGTGATTGATGTGGGGCATGAAAAAATTGCTGTGCAAGAAGCCAAACGATTAGGCATCCCCGTTATTGGAATTGTTGATACGAATGCAACGCCGGATGACATCGATTACGTTATTCCTGGAAATGACGATGCTATTCGTGCGATTCGTTTTTATTGCCAGACTATCGCAGATACGATTCTCGAAGTGCGCGCAACGATGGAAGTGGTTGAAGAAAAAGAAGGAAAGAAAAAAGAAAAATTCTCGACAGAAAAGAAGATCGTAACAAAAAAAGTGAAAGCAGCAAAAGTCGCGACGAGTAAAGTGGACGAAGCTGTCATTATTGAAAACGAAGAATCTGCGGATGAAGCGAAAGCGGAAGAAGAGCCAAAGAAGAAAGTAACCGCGAAGAAAGCGGCGACGAAAAAATCAGCTGAAAAATCTTCGACGGAGGAACGAGTCGCTTCAAACGAGGAAGAAACTGGCTTTCAGGATGCGACGGCGTGAAAGCCGCATGACAAACCACGAGAGTCATGAGTGAATCAGCTTCCGAGTAAAATAGAGGTTAAATTAAGAATGACACTAATAACCACAGCGATGGTCAAAGAATTGCGTGAACGAACGGGCGCTGCCATGATGGCTTGTAAAAATGCGTTGAATGAAGCCAAAGGCGACATGGAAAAAGCCATTGATTTGCTGCGCAAAGCGGGTGAATTAAAAGCGGCAAAACGAGCCGGAAAAACAGCGGCTGAAGGTGGTATTTCGGTGGCCGTTGACTCGAGTAAAAAACACGGTGTTGCGGTTGAAATCAATTGCGAAACTGATTTTGTTGGGCGCGATGCGAATTTCCAAGCATTTGCCGAAACGGTTGCAAAGCGCGCTTTAGAGGAATCAGTGAAGGATGTCGGACCGCTCGGTGATTTGCCTTATTCAAAAGGTTCCTTAGAAACGATTGATGCGGCCCGCAAAGCATTAATCAATAAAATGGGTGAAAATATCCAAATTCGACGGTTAGCATCGCTCACCGCAAAAGGCATGATGGCCCATTACATCCACGGACAGCGCATTGGTGTGCTGGTTGCCTTGGATCAGGTGGATCCCGAGCTCGGAAAAGATGTGGCGATGCACATCGCCGCGGCTAATCCGCAGTCGCTGAGCGCCGATGATGTGCCACAATCCGTGATTGATCGCGAACGCGAGATTTATCTTGAGCAGGCTAAAGGAAGCGGAAAACCCGCTGAAATTATCGAAAAAATGGTTGCTGGAAAGATCAGTAAATTCTTGAAAGAAAATAGCCTGCTAGGACAAGTTTTTATTAAAGATCCCAATGTGGTGGTGGGTGATTTATTAAAATCGAAGAAAAATAAGGTCACCGCTTTCGTCCGCTTTGAAGTAGGAGAGGGGATCGAAAAAGAAAAGAGTAACTTTGCCAATGAAGTCATGGCGCAAGTGCAAGGAAATAATGGATGACCAAGGGGGCACAACCGATTTATCGCCGAGTGTTGCTGAAAATGAGTGGAGAGGCTCTCATGGGAAAGGGGCCTTATGCGATTGATCCGAAAGTATTGGACCGATTAGCCAAAGAGGTTGCACAGATTTATCAGCTGGGCGTTCAAGTGGCGATTGTGATCGGCGGCGGTAATTTTTTTCGCGGCGTAACCTTATCTGAAGCGGGAATTAATCGAATTACCGGCGATTATATGGGGATGTTATCAACGTTGATGAATGGGTTGGCATTACGCGATGCCTTTGAGCGTATTGGCTTGCCGGTTCGTGTGTTATCCGCGATTCCCATGGCAGGTATTGCGGATGCTTTCCATCATCGAAAAGCGATACACCATCTTCAACAAGGGCGTATTGTTATTTTTGCGGGAGGCACTGGTAATCCGTTGGTGACAACCGATTCTGCCGCAAGCCTTCGCGGCATAGAAATTGAAGCGGATGTTGTGCTGAAAGCGACGAATGTCGATGGTGTCTATTCTGCTGATCCAGCGAAAGACCCAAAAGCAAAGCGTTATGAGCATTTAACGTATCAAGAAGCGTTAACGAAAGAATTGGCGGTAATGGATCTTGCTGCGTTTTGCCAATGCCGAGACCACGACATGAAGCTTCGTGTGTTCAACATCACTAAACCCGGTGCGTTGCAACGTGTCATTATGGGTGAGCCAGAAGGCACCTTAGTCGATCGTGGTGGCAAATAAACTTTCGGCAACACCGCGGCGCACTTGAAAAAGTGAAACGTAAATTTCATTACAAACTTCGGAATACGGAGTAAAAATATGATTAACGATATAATGAAAGACGCAAACTCGCGGATGGAAAAAAGCATTGTGACCCTTAAATCGGACTTGTTAAAACTACGAACCGGTCGTGCACATCCGAGTTTGTTAGAACATATTAAAGTCGATTATTACAATGTCGAAACCCCATTAAACCAAGTGGCTTCCATCACTGCAGAAAACGCGCGGATGTTGGTGGTTACCCCGTGGGAAAAAAACATGGTGGCGCCCATAGAAAAAGCGATTCGTGTTTCGGATTTGGGTTTGAATCCCACAACGGCAGGCGCCGTTATTCGTGTTCCACTGCCGCCGTTAACCGAAGAGCGTCGGAAAGATTTTGTGAAACTGGTGCGAGAAGAGGCTGAAAAAGCCCGTGTGTCGATTAGAAATATTCGACGCGAAGCCAACCATGCTTTGAAAGAATTATTAAAAGAAAAAGACATCAGTGAAGATGACGAAAAACGTGGCCAAAATGAAATCCAAAAGTTAACGGATAGACATATAGTGGGTGTTGATAAGATTGCTTCGCAAAAAGAAGCAGATTTAATGGCGGTGTGACAGATTGTTTAGGAATGGATAGGTTATTACCTCAGCATGTGGCGATTGTGATGGACGGTAATGGTCGGTGGGCCAAGCGGCGTGGTTTGCCGCGGGTGGCTGGGCATCGTGCCGGATCAAAAACCGTTCGCGATATTGTCGAGTACGTAGGCGAGTTAAAAATTCCCGCCTTAACCTTATTTGCGTTTAGCTTAGAAAACAGAGGCAGACCCAGTACAGAAGTCCAGTTTCTCATGGGGTTATTTTTAGAGTCACTCGAAAAGAATACCGCTTCGTTGCATGAAAAAAACGTTCGACTGAGAATCATTGGTGATCAATCACAATTCGACCCAAAATTACGTGCACAAATACAAGCATCCGAATTACAGACGGCGAATAACACCGGATTAATGCTGGTAATCGCGATTAATTACAGTGGTCGATGGGATATTTTACAAGCCACTCGTGCTTTGGCCGAGCGCGTTGCACACCAGGAAATTGTACCCAGCGATATTTCGTCGGATTTATTTCGACGTTATCTTGCCTTGAATGATTTGCCCGATCCTGATTTGCTGATTCGAACGAGCGGAGAACAGCGCTTAAGTAATTTTATGTTATGGCAATTTGCATACACCGAAATTTATTTTACGCCAATATTTTGGCCTGATTTCAATCGAAAGGCCTTCGATGCCGCCATCGATTTTTTTCAAACGAGGGAGCGGCGGTTTGGGCTCACTTCTGAGCAGGTAGAACGACAGCATGCTTAAGCAACGTATTTTAACGGCATTGGCCTTATTTATCCCTTTATTAT
>CAYGED010000005.1:0-17807 GCA_964348555.1 uncultured Coxiellaceae bacterium | reverse complement strand
AACGTAGGCTGGGCTGAGCCACGAAGCCCAGCAAACTCAGTGAGTCAATCAATTTTCTCTACTCAGCAAATTTGGATCCCCGCGATTCGGCTGTGAAAGTTCAGTATTTTTCTCAATTGAGTCAGGCAGCCTCACGCGAGCCGGAAAAGAAAATATCCGGGCCGGGTATCGTTCTTAATGTTCTGTTAAGACTCAGCGGTTACACTAGTGATCATGAAAATACAAAACGACGCGCATTGGCGCGATTCCGGTAGATCCGTTAAGTTTTTTATTTGGGATGGCAAAACGGCTTTCCCCATGTTGCTATTTTTATTGCACATCCGTTTGTGGACGTTTATCGTGGCGGTCCTGGCGATGCTTTTTTTCACGCTGCTCAATCGTTATGGGTTTAGTATTGATGTGTTTTTGCGTTGGTTTCGAAATCTTATCGCCGGTCGTCGGAAAATAGCCATTCCTTGGTGGGATAACTAAATGAATATTGAGAGTAAGCTCATCGCCATGACAAAGGCATTGGGCGCGAGTTTTACCTTAAAAGGGCGCCCCATTTCACCCGCTGAGATCTTTTCGGATACGGGCTTGTTGCCGGGTCTGACCAAGCGAGCCGATCAGTTGTCCTCGTTGTGTTTGGGTTATGGCCTTGGGGCCACTTATCAAGACATCGAAAAATCGTTATTGGGTGTTAAGGTGACTTTCGATGAGTTCACTCCTGACGCATTGCGACTCTTTTGCATTCTGGATGTGCTGAATGAGCTTATTAAAAACAGCCCCATGAAGGAGTCGGTTTCACTGGATGAGTTGATGTACGATTAGAGGGGTTCCTTAATATTCTCTTAAGGTTTGATGGGTAGAATGACTCCCATCTATCAAGGGAATGATCGTGGAGGATGGGATTTGGTTTAATACCTCGAATAAGCGATCGTTAAACATGAAACTAAAATTACTCTGTATTTTACCTGTTATTGGCCTCTTGTCTGGGTGCGCAGCCGAAGAAAAGCATTTCACTTACTCCTACATCACGACAAACAGTGCCCCGGCTAAAACCACCGATGTGAACGCGCAGTCTCAGTTATCGGAAGCGTCGGTCGACGTGAATCACTCTTTGCAACAAATGGCTGCCATTGAATTGGCAACCCACCCCAAGGCGAAACTCCCGGCTCCACTCAACCCAGCGTTGATTGGCATGGCACAACAAACCTCGTTAGAGTGGACCGGGCCCATTGAGCCCTTGCTTCGAAAAGTTGCTGAGGCGAGTCGCTATAAGCTACGAGTCTTAGGCCAAGAGCCGGCTATTCCCGTGATTGTAGCCATTAATGAAAATAATGTACCGTTAGCGGAAATTTTGCGTGATGCCACGTATCAGGTGGAAAACAAAGCCAACATTACGCTTTATCCGGGAACGAAAACCATTGAGCTTCGTTATTATCCAAGTTAGAGGTGAGTGGTGATTCGAGCGATTAAAGTCTTGACTGCAGTAGGTATGGTAACCTGTCTTGTCTCGGGTTGCGCGGTTAGACCAGTGGGTCCGAATAATACACTGGCACAACTCGGCTACGTTAGGATGGATCAATTACCATCGGGTAATGGAAAAGTGAATTCCATTCGAATGCAGGCTCTTCGAGAAACGGCGACCACATTGGGTGCGCGTGGTGCTTTAGCGTGGCGATCTGAGCACATTGATGCGGCACTCGAGCAACAAGCCATTGACCTCGACCAAGTCTTTAATTTCAATCAATTGCTTTTGAAGCACAACGTGTTGCCACCCGTTATTGTGGAATCTCAAGGCGATTTGAATTTGAATAACGGAAGTACGATCCGCATGGCGGATAAAACATACAAGATTGTCGCCACAGCACGTTTTGTCACGTCTCCGCCGACATGGCGAGATTATTTATGGCTCAACTACAAACAGCCCGACGTTCCCGATACCACCTTATTGCCGACCACTAGGGATGAAGCACAGGTTTGGGATTTCTATTTAACACAAGGCTGGAAAGATGGGCTTGAACAGGCTAACGAAATTTTTGCAGCCGATTTAGGGCGTTTGAAACGGGACTATCTCGGCATGGTTCTTTATCGGAAACTGTTATCACAAGGCATTATTACATCGCCCATCGTGTCAAAAGCGGATCTGGGTGTGACCGGCAATGCGGATCAAATTCGAGTCAATGATGAGATCATGCGAATTACCGCGAAATCAGCGTTGCAACCGGATAGTGAAAAGTGGAAGCCCGTGATAACAAACGGGAATTTAAGCCCCTAAATCGTGTGGGGACGATAATGGCAAAAAAAGAAAATGATTATTTGTATCCCAATGAGCCGACGCGCATTGAGCCTAAACACCTCGAAAATTTGCTGATCTATTGTCATCATTTAGGTGCTTCCGATATTACCATTCAAACTGGATTTCCCATTATTACTGAAATATTTGGGCGTATCTGCAGAATCACGCGTCGTGAATTATCGAATGCTGAAGTGGGGGATTTGTTAAACGCGATTTACGGTCCCAATGGCACCACGCAAATTATGCGTGGTGAAGATTTAGATACGCATTATGAAGTGCGTCCCAATCGTAATGAACGATTCCGCCATCGTGTGAATGGTACGGGTTGTTACGTTGATGGACATGAAGGCATTCAAATTACCATTCGCACCATTCCCGTCGAGCCGCCATCCTTATCAAAACTCGATTTACCAAAAGCCATTGTCGATGCAATTGCGCCACAAGAAGGTGTGGTGTATGTAACGGGTGCAACGGGTTCGGGTAAAAGTACCTTGTTAGCAGCCATTGTAAAAGAGTTGGCAGAACAGGCCGAGAGCCATCGGAAAATTTTGACTTACGAAGCACCGATTGAATACGTTTACGATTCGTTGGATACTCCGACGGCCATTGTTTCTCAAACCGAAATTCCACGGCATTTACCGACGTTTGCAGCGGGTGTTCGAAACGCGTTACGCAGAAAGCCCCATTTAATTTTGGTGGGTGAAGCGCGTGACGCAGAAACCATTAGCGCGGTATTGGAAGCTGCATTAACGGGGCATCCCGTGTATACGACCTTACACAGTAATGGTGTTGCCGAAACGATACGTCGCTTGGTTGGGAGTTTTTCAAAAGAGGAGCGCATTGGTCGAACGATCGATATCATCGAAACCATGCGTCTCGTGGTATGGCAGCGATTGGTTCCGTCGGTTGATGGGCGGCGCGTTGCATTGCGTGAATTTCTGGTGTTTAACGAAAAAATTCGGGATCTATTGCTCGAGAGTGACCCTGATAAAGTTACGTCCGTGACACGTCGATTGGTGGAGGAATATGGTCAGCCCATGCAAGTCGATGTTGATAAAAAGTATGAAGCCGGTTTAATTTCAGAGCGCACCTATAAAGTATTATCGGCTCAATCAAAGCATCAAAGCGTTGCAGTATGAAATTATTAAAATCCAATTATAAATTGCTTTGCTTTGCTGTTGTTGGGTCGGCGCTTATTACCTGTGTATTGTTTTCTTATTTTATGCCTCAAGTCATTCTTGGGTTTCATCTCTATTGGATTTTTGTTTTGGGCGCTGCCGTCATTGTTTTTTCTCCAGCGGGAAGAAAAAAGCTTATTGTTAATGATAAAGCGTTTCCGATGTTGACGCGCGTGCAGTGGCTATCACAAATTATTATCTTTCAGCTCAGTTTATTTGCTGTTTTTTGGGGTGTGTGTCAATTAGTCGGAAAAACCTTACCCATTTATTTGCATCTCAACTCAACATCCTTATTTGCCGAAACGGTGGGCCATACTTTTTTGGCCATGGGATTATTTCCTTGGGTCGGTGTGGCGCTAATAGCCTGCATGCTTGGGTGTATGGGCTTTCAAAGTCATCAAGACACACCCGTCAGTCGGCTGTTGTTTAAAGCGGCCCCCCATCGCGTTTGGCCGCTCATGATAAATACCGCATCACGGTCAGCCATGATGTTTGCGTTGAGTTCGACTATTGCGCTGTTGGTGCTTTTTTTCGTATCCGTGATATCGCCTCAAAATTTAAATTCTTTAAAGGGTGCCCAATTTGCTGGAATTATTTTTAGTGTATTAATGTTGTTTTTCGTGGTGAGTAAATTCGTAAAAAAAAGAATTTATTTCGCCATGACGCGTTATCGCCTAGCGACGATTATTGTTTTATATGGATTGTTTTTATGTCTCATTGTGATTGTTATTATTCTTGCCTTCTTTTTGGGAAATGGGTTCTCTCACCATTTGGAAACGCCCCATTTCTTTTTGACGCTGATTAAGCAGGGTGCGTTAGTGAATTGGCACTTGTTTGCTTTTTTATGGTGGTTTAGCTGGATGTTGGTGGCTTCTGTGCTTATCGCTCAGTTATCACGCGGGTATTCTTTACGGACTGTTCTTTTGGCAGTTATTGCCGTTCCGCTGGTGATCAGTTTGATTTGCTTGTTCATACCATTGACGGGAACGGCTTCGACGCCCGATTGGCTGGTGCTTATTATTTCTGGACTGGGTCTTTTTGGATTACTGGCGGTGATCACGCCACGTCACCGTTTTTTCTGGTTAGTGCGCATGACCATCCCTAAAGGTGGAAAGATCATCAATCGGAGTAGTGATCGTTTCGTGCTGAGAATCGTACAATTTACTGTAATTATGCTTATTCTCTACCTATCAGGCAGTGTGGTGTTGTTAAATTTGATATTTGGTACGTTCCTCATTATTTTGAGTGGAGAGTTACTTGCAGTTCCGCTGCTGTTATTCAGGTTATTGGCCAAGCGAAGATCCCGGCTTTAGCCAGGGTTACCGTGCGCGATGAGGGATTCTCAGTGGTGCGAGCTGGCTTCACACCGGCCTTCATAAAAGGAAACAACTCGGGTTTCCCGGGTTGTTTATTCAATAAGCTACTCTCACTTTATAAGTGCTAATTCTTCTAAAGTTAAGTCGGTTACTGTGGATACAAACCCGAGATCTAAGCCACGCTCAATCAATCGCTTAGCGATTTGCTGCTTTGTGTGAAACTGCCTAGACTCGACGAGTGTCAGGGTTTCTTTTCTTGCTTCTTCATACCCTTGTCGTCGGCAAACTTCAGCGAGTGTCATGGTTTCTTCTCCTATTTTATTAGCCACCTGGGATTCAATGATGTTAACAAACTCTTGTGGGTTATCCAACTCAGCCGTGTTCCAAATATACTGGAGCGTACTCATGATGTAGTCTTGGGCTTCCTGCCCCAGCAATTCTCGTAGCACGGGTGCTAATGTTTTAAAATAAGCCATAAAACCCGCTGACCGCACATGCTTTTGCACGATTTCCATCACACTGGCCCAAGTATGGTTTCTTAACTCCTCATCCGAGAGACGACATAAATCAATTAATTGAAATGGTTTTAAAAAGAGTTCCCGTGCTAAGGACTCGTGTTCCCCGAATAAAGTAAAGATATCCATGCTGGCATGATAAGGGGCTTGACCGGAATAAAATACGATGGGGACGACTAAAGGTAAATCCATGTTTGGATGAGATTTTAAATAACGCTGCAGGATACTCAGGCAGTAGTGTAATACCCGAAAGGGCATCCATCGATCGACGGTCGATTGATGTTCGATGAGAATGGAAATAAAGCCTTGGGCATCACCGAATTGAACGCGAAATAAAACATCCGTCGTGGTTTGGTTGAGCGAGTGATCCAGATATTGTTCCGATTGCAGTTGTAAAGAAGGCCAGTGAATCTTTTTTTGCAGGGAAGCGGGGAGGTGTGCTTGCAAGAAACTTTTCGCGACGCGTAAATCGCTCATGGAGGCACGAAAGTATTTGTCATGAGGATTTTTGATTGTATTCACCCCATCAACATACCGCTTTCCCTGGACATGTCACTACCGGGGTTTATCGCTTCCGCAGTAGGCCTGGTATGAAATATCCGGGTTAATCTTCTTTTTCAAGAAAGCTTTGTAATTTTTCAGCGCGGCTCGGGTGGCGCAACTTACGCAGAGCCTTCGCCTCGATTTGTCGAATGCGTTCACGCGTGACATCGAATTGTTTTCCAACTTCTTCCAGTGTGTGGTCGGTATTCATGTCGATACCAAATCGCATTCGCAAGACTTTTGCCTCACGAGGTGTCAATGTGGAGAGGATTTCTTGAGTCGCTTCGCCCAAGCCGGATGAAGTGGCGAAGTCAATGGGCGACTCCATGTTGGAGTCCTCGATAAAATCACCCAAGTTAGAATCTTCGTCTTCTCCAATGGGAGTTTCCATTGAAATCGGCTCTTTGGCGATTTTCATTACCTTGCGAACTTTTTCTTCCGGCATGTCCATCCGACGTCCGAGTTCTTCCGGCGTTGGTTCTTGCCCTGTTTCTTGTAAGATTTGTCGGCTGATCCGATTCAATTTATTAATGGTTTCGATCATGTGGACGGGGATTCGAATGGTTCGTGCTTGGTCTGCAATCGATCGGGTGATGGCTTGTCGAATCCACCAAGTGGCATAGGTTGAGAATTTATACCCGCGTCGATATTCAAATTTATCAACGGCCTTCATGAGACCAATATTTCCTTCTTGAATAAGGTCAAGAAATTGGAGCCCGCGGTTTGTGTATTTTTTCGCGATTGAAATCACGAGTCGTAAGTTGGCTTCAATCATTTCTTTTTTTGCTCGGCGTGATTTGGCTTCGCCAATAGCAACACGCCGATTAATCTCTTTAATTTCTTGGACGGACAGATTCGATTGTTCCACGATTTCGGCAAGTTTTCGTTGTGCTCTGAAAATTTCTTGGCTGTATTTATCTAAGCGTTTTGCCTGTTCTTTGTTTTCTTTTTTATATTGCTCTAGCCAGTTGGCATCAGTTTCATTGTGTGGAAACGAAGCGATGAATTTTTTTCTGGGTGTGCGTGCTTTAGTGACGCAATAATGCATGATTAATCGCTCTCTCTCGCGTGTCTCATTGAGTAGTTGTCGAAGACGTCCCGTGAGTCGGCTGAATTGTTTAATCGATAGTTTGAACGTTGAAAAATGTTCTGCAAGATTGCGCTGGTGTTTTTGTGTGACAGGTGAGCTTTTACCTTGACGCTTGATCGCATTTAAGTAGTTTTTGTGAAATTTGATGAGTGCATCCATGTGTTTCTTGGTGATGAGAGGATCGGGTCCTGTGTCGCCAAACTCGTCATCGGTGTCTGCGCTGTTGGCTTCTTCTTCGTCTTCCTCGTCTCCTTGAGAGTCGGTTTTTTTCGGTTTGGCAACCACGGGAGCAGCAGCCATTGGAGGCATACCTTGATCAGCTTCTTCATCAAAAAATCCGATGATGATATCGTTAATGCGTCCTTCAGTCGTATTGATTTCTTCGTAGAATTTAATAAATCGAGTGATCAGGTCGGGGTATTGTACAATCGCGCTGAGCACTTGTCGGATGCCTTCTTCAATTCGCTTGGCGATAACGATTTCACCTTCGCGCGTTAACAATTCTACACTGCCCATTTCGCGCATATACATACGTACGGGATCGGTTGTGCGAGTTTCTGTGGCGAGTGCTTCCGCGACATCGTCATTAATTTCTTCGTCATCGGAAGAGGCGTCATCTTCAAGCATTAGCGAGTTTTCGTCGGGTATGGTATCAAAAACTTTGATGCCCATTTCATTTAAACGGCTGATGATGTCTTCCATTTGCCCGGGATCGACATAATCATTGGGCAGTAGATTAATTAAATCTTCATGAAGTAAATAGCCTTTCGTTTTCGCTTCATCAATTAATGCGCTAAATCCCACGCGTTGGACTTCAGCGGGGGCGTTTGTGGTTTGTAGCCCTGTTGGTTTTTGGCTCGCATTCGCTTTGGCGGTTTTCACTAAAGGTGACTTGGCAGTAACGATTGCGACTGTTTTTTGGGTTGTTTTTTTAGAGAGAGGTTCCTTTTTTTTAACCGCAGGGGTTTCGATTTTTTTCGGTGCGGCAATTGATTTCGTTTTTGTCGGTTTTTTTGTGGATGAACGACTGATTTTTTTGATCATCGATTTAAACACGCCTACTTTTTTAGTTTTCGATCGATCGATATTACTTTTGCTAACTTTCTTTTTTGGTGCGGATTTGACGAGCTTCTTTTTTGTTGGCATTGGCTTTGGTACCCTGGTTGAGCGTGGTTGACGGAAAAGGCGTATATTCTACCCCTAAGTTCTTATTTAATCTACCTTATCTAGCCCAGGTATTTCACACCCGGCTTACTGCGAGAGCCATAAACCTTTAGGTGGGGGCGTCGGTGGCTTTCGTCAAGAGCGTTTGTAACATTTGTTTTTCGGCTTGGCTTAATTCCTCTTTTTTTGCTTTGCGGATCAAGGACTCGGCTTCCAAGCGAGCCGCTTGCTCGTGGAGTCGCTGAAGGGCGCCCATGAGCTCAGCGATGAGTCCTTCCTCGTCCTCGAGGGGTAGGTAGCGCGCTGCCAGGGTGGCGATTAATGGGTGATTGTCTTCTTCCCATAAGGCCAACAAGCCGCCGGTGGTCAGCGTGGGGCTTTCTTTAAGAAGAGCAATCAGTTTTACCAACAAGGGCAGACCCTCTGCGTCAATAGTGGGTAACTTGATTGTGTTTATTTTTTGAATAAGAGTAGGGCGCTGCAATAAGACCGACGCAGCAACGTAAGCAGGGGCTAGCATGCTGTGTTTGCTTGCCCGTAGGTTAGGCATCGACGACGATTGATCAGGCGTGGGCTTTGTCGAAGCTTGTTTAAAATCGATGGCCAGTTTTTTACTGAGTTGATCTTCCAACAGCTGGCGATAAAGGCCCTGGGGCATTTTTTCAAAGTGCCCAAATGCTTCTTTTGCAAAATGGGCTTTATCGTCAATCGATCGAATCGGGATTTCACGCTGCAAATGGTCGAAAAACACTTCACTCAGCGGGCTTGCAGTTTCTAATTGTTTTTCAAAGGCAGTGCCGCCAATTTTGTTTACCAAGCTATCCGGATCTTCGCCTTGAGGTAAAAACAAAAAGCGAATCGTCACCCCATCCCGCATAAAAGGGAGCGATAGAGTGAGTGCGCGCCAGGCAGCACGACGTCCTGCATCATCACCATCAAAACAGAAAATAATTTCGGTGGTGTGGCGTAGAAGTTTTTGAATGTGTTTATCGCTCGTTGCCGTTCCGAGTGTGGCAACGGCATCAGTCAATTGATGTTGATGCAAGGCAATCACGTCCAAATAACCTTCTACCACGATGAGGCGTTTTAGTTGTCGACGTTGTTGTAAGCATTCGTGGAGTCCATAAAGCTCAGTGCCTTTGTGAAAGAGTGCGGTTTCAGGGGAGTTGAGGTATTTCGGTTGGTCATCTCCCAGTGTTCGTCCGCCGAAGGCAATAATACGCCCTCGAACATCTCGAATGGGAAACATAATTCGATGGCGGAAGCGATCAAAGTATCGGTTTTCTTTATGAATGAGTAAGCCTTGAGTCATTAAATGTTGTTGTGAAGTGGCATCTTTAAATTCCTGGTGAAGATTTTCCCAGCTGATGGGTGCGTAACCGATCGCAAATTGTTTTGCAATTTTTCCAGTGAGTCCGCGTGATTTGAGATAATGAATAGCTTGGGAAGAAGCGCGTAATTGTTGCTGGTAATAGGTTGCCACTTTTGCCAGCAGTTGATACTGGGCTTCAAAATTTTCTCGCGGTTCGGTGGAGATTTCATTGGGAATTTCAAGACCCGTTTGACTCGCGAGCAAGTGGATCGCCTCGATAAATTCCAAACGGTCGAACGCCATCAAAAATCCAATTGCATTTCCATGTGCGCCACAGCCGAAACAATAGTAAAACTGTTTTTCCGCGCTAACGCTGAAAGAGGGTGTTTTTTCATTGTGAAAAGGGCAAAGAGCCAGATAACTGGTGCCACGTTTTTTTAGCGAGAGTCGAGACCGAGTCAGTTCGACGATGTCGGTTCGAGCGATGAGGTCTTGAATAAAGGATTGTGGAATGCGGCCTTTCATGGATCTCATCATAAGGGGATTGATCAGCGAAGTCATCTCTGGGCAAAAGACATGAGTGCTTTCATCGCGATAGCTAGTCTTACTGGAAGTGTGCTTTTACGCGAGCACTAACCATACCCATGTCGGCCCGCCCTTGAAGCGTCGACTTTAAGACCCCCATGACTTTTCCAATGTCCTTTATACTCGAGGCGCCGCTTTTTTCAATCGCCGCTTGAATGGCTTTATCAATTTCAGCGTCGCTCAATTGTTGAGGAAGGTATTGCTTTAAGACGTCAATTTCTTGTTCTTCTTTGTCGGCTAGGTCTTTGCGGTTGCCGGCTTTGTATTGGGTGATAGAGTCTTTGCGTTGTTTGATCATTTTGCCGATAACACCAAAAATTCCAGTGTCATCAAGTTCGATTTGGTCATCGATTTCACGCTGTTTAATTTCAGCCATGAGCAGACGAATAGTGCCTAAGCGCTGTTTATCTTGCGCGCGCAAAGCCGCTTTCATGTCTTCTCGGATTTGATTTTTGAGTGGACTGGTCACGAAATTTCCTTCCGTTTTAGTGATCAGCGCTTGCAGAACTTCGGTTAAAACCGAGATCGTTCTCGCTCAAGCGTCTCCATTTCTTTTTGGAGCTTTTTCGCATGACGCTTCACGGCCGCCGCACGCTTACGCTTGCGTTTGCTCGTTGGCTTTTCGTAGTATTCAATTTGACGGAGCTTGGTTGGGATGCCCGCTTTTTCGCAGGCTCGCTTGAATCGTCGTAAGGAGATGTCGAAAGCATCTCTATCGGGTACCTCAATCATGGGCATACTTGTTTTATCACCTTTTGTTTTCGGGCGCTTCTAGGAATGCAACCGCCAGATTTGGCCAGACAACATTGGCCGATTACCCAACCTGGTTTCAGAGGCGCTCCTAGAGGCGTCCACGTCGCGTTAAAATTTATCCAGCCGCCATCTGAAGTTCGCAATCTTACTGGTTTTAGGCGGGGAATGCAATCGCAGCCTGCCGGGCTAAAGCGATGGCGAGTCCACCACGCAATCCTCCCCAGATCAGGATGGCAATGGTGTAAGGCATTTGCTTTCGCCAGAACAGGAGTTGCGCACCGTGAGTGGTCCCGAATAAATTGGGCCACTAAAACGGTCAAGGTCAGTATGATTAATCCGAGTGCGTAGCTGTCCATTGTTCCTATCCTGGCACAAAGATCACAAAGAGAAAATACGGTACGTGTATTTGTTTTTAGTTCTGGATAAGCGTAAAATTGCGATGATGCTGAGCCAGCTAACGTTGATTTTTGCTGAGCGATAGAATATTCGGACTATTATCACAAGGAGCAATTTTGCCGTTTCGAACGCTGCGTGAATTCATACAGCTTGAAACGGCTGCTGGTCTCATATTATTTTTAACAGCCATTTGCGCGCTCATTATCGATAATACCGCTTGGTCTGTTTATTACGAATCATTTTTTAATACTCCCCTGACGTTGCGTTTAGGTGTCATTGATGTAACAAAGTCAATTTTGTTATGGATCAACGATGGCTTGATGACGATTTTCTTTTGCTTGGTTGGGCTTGAAATTAAGCGTGAAATAGTTGAGGGAGAATTAAATAGTTTTGCCAAGGCCTCATTGCCAGTGATTGCGGCGATTGGGGGTATGCTGTTTCCAGCGATCATATACGTTCTTTTCAATTATAAAAGTCCCCACACGCTTGATGGGTGGGCCATACCCACCGCGACGGATATTGCGTTTTCACTGGGTATTTTGTCTTTATTGCGTAGCCGGATTCCGTTGCCGTTAAAGATTTTCTTAACGGCGTTAGCGATTTTTGATGATATTGGAGCCATTGCAATCATCGCGGTATTTTACACGAAGCATATTTCAGTTTCCCTGTTGCTTGTTTCGGCGGGATTGGTGTTGTTGCTTTTTATCCTCAATCGACTTCGTGTGATGTCGATTATCCCTTATGTCATCGTGGGAATTTTTTTATGGCTTTGTGTGTTGAAATCGGGGGTGCACGCTACCTTGTCGGGCATTGCGTTGGCGTTTGTGATTCCGATACGCGACCGGAGTAAAATGGATGTCTCACCGCTGCGTCGATTGGAGCATCGTTTGCACCCGTGGGTGGCGTTTGGAATCTTGCCGATTTTTGCATTTGCGAATGCGGGCGTTTCCTTTGCGGGTATTCATTTTGATGCGTTATTGAGTCCAGTTACTTTGGGTATTGCGCTTGGTTTATTTTTAGGAAAACAACTCGGCATTTCTCTTGTAACGTGGCTCAGCATTAAACTCAGGCTCGCCCGCATGCCGCATGGGGGTACGGTTTGGGGAATGTATGGGATCAGTTTAGTGGCCGGCGTTGGATTTACGATGAGTTTATTTATTGGCACGCTGGCGTTTCGCGGCGGAGGAAATTACCCAGCCTTGGTTCGTTTTGGTGTGATCGTGGGATCGTCGTTGTCAGGAATGTTAGGCTATCTCGTTTTGCGGCTTTCGTATAAACCGCATGAACATCATTCGCTGATGCGCTAACGTTTTTCCATGTAAAATCGGGACTGCATTTCTTTTAGGCGTGAGGTGATTCTTTTGAAGGTATTTTTCATTCGGCCTTCCAAATAGAGCGAGTCGATGTCGGTTTCTGCAGAGACCACGAGTTGCGTTCCTGCATCGTATAATACATCGATGAGATTAATGAATGCCGTGATTAAATTATTTTGATCGCTGGTGATGGCGGGAATGTTGCTGATTAATATAGTGTGGTAATTTTTTGTTAATTCGAGATAGTCTTTTTGCGAACGTGGAATGTCGCAAAGATCCATGAAATCAAACCAAATCACCCCGCCAGCTTGTTTTCGAATTATTATTTTTCGATCGAATAAAATAAGTGGCTGGCTGTCATCAGGTTGGTTATTTGAAAAATGCCGGAAGCTTTTTTCCATGTGTTTTTCAGCGGATGCATCGAGTGGCGTAAAATAAACGCCTTCTTTCGCCAAATGTTCAAGTCGATAGTCGTGCTCGGAATGTAAGTGCATGATGGCTGTGTGATCGCGAAGTAAGTGAATGGCCGGCAAAAATCGCTCGCGTTGCAAACCGTCTTTATATAAATTATCAGGTGAAATATTGGAGGTGGTGACGAGACAGATTCCGTATTTGAATAAGGCTTGTAAAAGCTTGCTTAAAATCATGGCGTCCACCACATCGTCGACAAAAAATTCATCGAAACAAAGCACGGTCGTTTCTTTCGAGAGATTTTTGGCAACTTCATCAATGGGATTTTTTCGTCCTTGCAGCCGGGTTAGCTCGTCGTGCATTCGTTGCATGAATTGATGAAAATGCAGCCTCAGTTTTTTTAAAGGATAACAATGATAAAAAATATCGATTAAAAAAGTTTTCCCTGCCCCCACGTTTCCAAAAACATAAAGACCTTTCACCGGTTTTTTTACGCTGATGCTTTGCATCAGTTGACCGAAAACATGGGATCGCGGTTTATTTTGTGTTATCAATTCAAGGTAAATGCGCTGCAGTTCAGAGACGACCTGGGTTTGTTGCGGATCTTTTTTAATGCGACCTTCGTTCAGTTGAAGTTGATAGTATTGTGCGGGTGTCATTGTGATAGTTTGAGGGCGATTTCCGCGAGGCGACGGCCCAATGCCTTAGCAATGTTTTTCTCTTCGGTGGATAAAGGGAGGTCGCTCTTTTGTCCCGCCAGGTGGCTTGGCCCATAGGGTGTGCCGCCGCTGGTGGTGGTGAATAAATCGGTTTGACTGTAGGGAACCCCGACAACGATGGCGCCATGATGAATGAGCGGCATCATCATCGAAATCAGCGTGGTTTCTTGCCCGCCGTGTAAGCTGGCCGTTGAGGTGAAAAATCCAGCGGGTTTACCGATCAAAGCGCCGCTGGCCCATAAAGGGCTAGTGGTATCGAGAAAATATTTTAAGGGTGCAGCCATGTTTCCAAATCGAGTGGGGCTGCCAAGCGCAAGACCAGCACAATCTTTTAAGTCATCTAAGCTGGCATAAGGTGGGCCTTCTTTGGGAATGCTTTCTTCTGTCGCTTCTGTGGTGGGAGAGACGGAAGGGACCGTCCGAATACGGGCTTCGATACCGGGTACTTCCTCGATACCGCGAGCAATGTGCTCTGCCATCTTTGCTGTGGCACCGTATCGACTGTAGTAGAGGACTAAAATATAGGGCATTAGATGATACCCAACACATTTTCTGGCGGTCGGCCGATAACGGCTCGGCTGCCGGCGACCACGATGGGTCGTTCAATTAATATTGGATTTTTTACCAGGGCTTCGATGATGTTCGCATCCGATAGGGAGGCATCGTCTAAGCCGAGGCTTTGGTAAGCCGTTTCTTTTGTTCGCAAAAGGTCGCGAGGCTTTATCCCAAGCTGTTTAATAATGGTTTTTAACGTGGTCGCACTCAACGGATGGGTCAGATATTCTATAATCGTAGGTTCAACACCCCGTTTGCGTAAGAGTGCTAGGGTCTCGCGTGATTTGGAGCAGCGTGGGTTATGATAAAGTATTACGTTTGGCATGGATCGCTCCTCTTATGGCATTATAGGTGAGTGCTATGGACAAGACAACGGGTGGGGTCATTGGGCATGTGGAATCAAACTAAAAAAATCCTCGTGTTTTTGCTTTACTTCTATCGTCGTTATCAGCAAGAGGGTTGCAGTTATCGAGCCGCCTCGTTGGCCTATACCACATTGCTCTCGTTGGTGCCGTTGATTATTGTTGGATTTACCATACTGTCTTGGATTCCTGCCTTTCAGGGTGTGGGGGAGCGAATCCAATCCGTCATTTTAGATAATCTTGTGGCGACCTCGGCTCAGGTGATTGGGAAATACCTCATGGATTTCGTGTCGCATGTCTCTCGTTTATCGGTTGGCAACCTGATCTTCTTGATCGTCGTTGTTTTGTTGATGATTTACAACATCAATCAAGCGTTTAGCGCCATTTGGCATTCAACGCCCCGTTTTCATTTTTCGCTGTCATTCTTAATTTATTTCATTATCTTATTTTTGTCGCCGATCTTGTTGGGCGGTGTGGTGGTGTTTGGAACCTTCCTGATCAAGCTTTCATTTATCCAGCATTTATTAAATCTGACCTATCTCAAACGACCGCTTTTCTTTTCACTGCCCTATGTGCTAATCTTTGTGACTTTTACTTTATTTAACTGGGTATTGCCTTCCTGCAAAGTGAAATTGTGGCACGCGATGGTGGGGGGCGGAGTAGCAACTGTTTTGTTTGAACTGGCCAAGTATGCGTTTTCGTTGTATTTAATGCACTTCTCCACGTATCGCTTGCTTTATGGGGCCTTAGCAACGATTCCCATTTTCTTGGTTTGGCTTTATTTTTCTTGGACGATTATTCTGTTGGGGGCTGTGATTACCAATATTCTGTCTACCGGTATTCCGGAAAACTATCGTGTATGAAGTGATGTGAAAATGAAGCATTTTCTTCGAATCTATTGGTTAATGATCGGCATTTTATTTTGTTTGCCGTCATTCGCATTACATTATCCGTTGCCAACGGGTGGAAGTGATGTATTTGGAAAAATCCAAGTGGCGAGCGTGCAACCTAATGATACGTTTACGGACATTGCTCGACAATACGACGTGGGTTATTTTGAGCTGGTGGAGGCAAATCCAGAAGTGAATCCTGATAAGCTAGTACCGGGAACCGTGCTGATTATCCCAACGCAACACGTATTACCTCAGGTGCCGCACGACGGCATTATCATTAATTTGGCCTCGATGCGGCTTTATTTTTTTCCTAAAGGGAAAAATTATTTTTACACCTATCCGATTGGCATTGGAAAAGAAGACTGGGGAACGCCGCTGGGTGTCTTACGTATTATCGAGAAAATTAAAAACCCAGTTTGGGTGGTGCCAAAAAGCGTGATGACTTATCGCAAAGAACAAGGCGACCCGCTTCCCGAAATGGTTCCTTCTGGGCCGGATAACCCGTTGGGTTATTTTGCGTTGCGCTTATCAAAGCCGACGTATTTAATTCATGGCACAAACGACGATGACAGCGTGGGTCGTCGAAGTAGTGCGGGTTGCATACACCTTTATCCCAAAGATATCGAGCAGTTGTTTCGTATGACATCCATCAATACACGCGTGTTGATTATCAATCAGCCTTATGTGGCGGGTTGGGGTGATGGGAAATTATTGATTGAGGCACACCTTCCCTTGCAAGAAGATCGTGAAGCGCTGGTGGATACCAAGGCGGTTGTTACGGCATTGGTGAGTAGCTTGTTAGCGAATGATAATATGGATCAAGAGGTGCATTGGGATAAGGCCGCTGAGATCCTAAAAGAGCACACGGGTATTCCAACCATTATTGGTTTTGACCAGGACGTGTCCCTAAAGTCTCAGCGCATCGAATAACTGAAATGACTCGTAGCGGCAGCAGCCCCGACGGCTGCTAAAGTGGTTCCGACAATGTCAGCATTTTCTGACGCCTCATCCTGGGATTGGCCAAAGATGTGCATGAAAATCCATTGGCTGACAAATTCCGAACCGAATTTAATGGCGAGTGGAATAAGCGCCGCGGCGATATAGAGAAGATAATTTGTTTTCGCCTCGGTTTTTTCTTCTTGAGTGACTATCGCAGACATTGTATGTTCGTCATCGGAATGACGAAAGGAGTCAGCTAAATTATTAAAGTTGGATGAATGATTGTACTGAGGTGACTTTTCTTCAGAATGAGCTTCAGCGGTTAATTTACGATTACGGTCCTCATCAGATAATCCAGAGTAATAATTGAGCGCAAACAAACTCAAGGGGGCTGCAGCCACTGGAAGTAAATATTTCAATAAGGCCTCAAATACAGGGTGATAAGTCGGAAGAAATCCAGCAGAGGCAATCAGAGTGGCTAGTGCGGCTGCCAACGTTTCCTGGAGGTGACGTTTACAACCATAATGTCCATTTTTATTAATCGTTTTCATAGCTTCAGCAGGAGATTGCTTAAGTACGTTAATAACATCCGAGATAAATAAGTTATCTGACCAGGGTAATCGTTTATTAAAATAGTCTTTGTAATCGCTTAATTCCGCAGCTTCTAAATAGCGTAGAAAATCTTTATCGCTTAAATTGTCCAATTGAGTTTTTATATCATCATAAAGATAAGTTAACGCCGCGTTTTTATGACCTTGACGCAGGTCATATCGATCCACCAGTGATGCAGCCATTTCAGCCATAAAGTAGGTATTATCGAAAATAGTTCCCATGGCCACGAAGGAGTCATTTAAAGGAATTCTTTCTCGATGCGAAACGGACAAGGTACTGCCGACGGTAAACCAGGCCAGCGCAATGCTAAAAGCAGTTCCAAGCCATTTTCCCCGTTCACGCTTCAGGTGGCTAATGGGATTGTTATGGATTAAATGGGTAAGCGTTTCAGAGGCACGCAAGGCCATAAATAAACCGAAACTGAAATCAACGACTATTGAAGAGATCCTTCTTTCAAAGGTGTCCTCGTGATTTTTCCAAATAGCACGATAGTTTCCAGCATTGGACATGCCATAAAAAGTGCTGAAAAGAAAGGCAAAGAGACATTTTAAAATAAACGGGAGTTTGGAGCTTAGCTTGTCTTGATTCTCCTTTGAAAAGGAGAATAGACGGGTTGTCAGAGGATGTTGGCTATAGGAGTTCGAATTCATCGTGCTGATCAGATTGTCTTTCGTGCTGTCATGATCAGCAAGCTGATACGCATCCTCTTTATTTTGCTGGAGTAAGCGGTAAATGGCTTCTCGAAATTGATCCATTTCACGTTCATGCACTCCAGCATCACTCCAGGACGGAAATTGAAATGCTTCCAGGCGATCATGAACGGGGGGTTCTAGGAAAAACAGGGTGGCCACGAAAATGAGGTTTTTAAAG
>CAYGED010000004.1:0-19619 GCA_964348555.1 uncultured Coxiellaceae bacterium | reverse complement strand
GCGGCTTCGCATTTTCAAGTGAAATGGGTATATTACTGGGATATGGAATATCAAGATTATTATAAAATCTTAGGCGTTTCGCGCGAAGCCAGCGGGGATGACATTAAAAAAAGTTACCGCCGGCTTGCGCGAAAATACCATCCGGACGTCAGCAAAGAAAAGGACGCCGAAGAAAAGTTTAAACAAGTCAAAGAAGCCTACGAAGTTTTAAAAGACCCCGAGAAACGAAAAGCCTATGACACCATGGGCGCCAACTGGCGACAAGGTCAAGGCTTCACCCCACCGCCCAGCTGGGAATTTCGTCAAACCGACGGTGCTGCTCACGAAGGATTTTCGACCGGTGATTTCAGCGATTTTTTTGAATCGTTGTTTGGACAAGGTGGACGCGCAGGTGGCGCACGTGGCGGATTTCATCGCGAATTCAAACAACGCGGACAAGATCAACACAGCAAAGTCACCGTGACCGTCGAAGAAGCCTATCAAGGTGGCACCCGTGTGCTTTCCTTACAAGAACCCGCGCTCAACCCGAAAACTGGCCAAGTGACTTACCAAACCCGAAGCCTCCGCGTCAAAATTCCTGCAGGAGTCACTCAAGGCCAACAAATTCGTTTACAAGGCCAAGGCACACCCGGCATCGGTGGTGGGCCGAATGGTGATCTTTATTTAGAAATTCAGCTCGCCCCTCACCGTTACTACACGGTCGAAAGCAAAGATGTTTACCTCAATTTACCGATTACGCCCTGGGAAGCCGCTTTAGGCGCAAAAGTTGAAGTGCCCACCTTAGGGGGTAACATTTCCCTTACCATTGCTGCCGGCTCGCAAACCGGACAAAAACTTCGATTAAAAGGCCGCGGTCTCCCTGGCACACCACCCGGCGATCAATACGTGTTACTTAAAATTTTCATCCCCGAACCACAAAACGAGCAGCAAAAACAATTGTATCGACAAATGGCCGAACACATGCACTTTAATCCACGCAAAGAATTGCAGACGGGGTAATCATGGACGAGATTATTAAAGGCATCATTATCCAACACGACACACCACTCAGCTTGGAAGAAATCGCCCAAGCCGTTCATGCGGAACGTAGGATCATTATCGAAATGGTCGAATACCATTTACTCGAACCTAAGGGAAAATCGCCATCCAATTGGGAATTCGATGATGTTTGCTTACGACGCGCAAAAACTGCCGTGAGTTTTTACCAGGATTTAGAAATTAACATGCCCGGTGTTGCGATGGTGATTGATTTATTAGAACGCATCGAAGTGCTCGAACAACGACTTCGCACGCTAGAGCGATTTGAAGAAGAATAACCAGGAGCTTTATCATGGAACGATATTTGAAACGCCTTTTTTTCCTCTGCTTTCTTTTTCTTTTTTTCCAGAGCAGTTACGCCACTCTGGAAACACCAACATGCATCGACACGCACGGCAAACCCTTACTGGGTGCATTTTATTTCGGTGGAGGCTCGTTGATTATGCCAAAATCATTGAATGCCTATACTGCTGCCGCTAAAAAACTGGATGTTCTTTATTATTCGACTGGACACTTGGGTATACTTTATAACCACGGCGATTTTAAACTCGCGGATATCACCACGCAAAATTTGATTACCCTTCACCAGTGGATAAGGAAAAACAACATTAAAGCCAAGTTTATTTTATCTTTGGGCCGCTGGAATCCAAAAATCTTAACCAATAAAAAAACACAGAATGATTTTTTAAAAGTGTTTATTGATGTGATGAAAGATAAAGATTATGGCTTTTCTGGCATGGATGTCGATTGGGAAAATTACTTCTCAGCAAGTCCACACGAAGAAGCCAACCTTCCGGCCTTGTTGAAACGATTGAGAGAAACGCTTGATCAAAATGGTTTGCAGAACGCCTGTCTTTCTCTTGATGTACCGTCGATTACTCAATTCGCCAAAAATTATCCCGATCCCAAATCCTGGCTCTCGTCGGTGGATTGGGTGAATTTAATGGGCTACGAATTTTATATCGGCGATCCTCCTTACACCGAACTCGACAGCAGTTTGGGTTTTGTGACGGTTAATTACGCCGGTCCTCCTCCGAATTTAACACCGAATTCAATCGCCACCGCCTTGAATTTTTATCACGAACGCGGTATCCCGAAGCAAAAACTCGCCTTGATCGTTCCCTTTTTTGGAAATTATTTTTACGTGCACCAAGCCGATGGAAGTGATCATTATGGTTTGCGGCAGCGAATTATTGATAATCGTGGCAGTTACGAAAATTCCTACTCGGATATTTACTATAAATACGGCGTCTACGGCCACGCGAAAAACGGCGCCCGCGTTCACCAATACACTTTTGATAACCCCTTGGCAGTCAAAGGGGCCCACGCCTACTGGGTCACCCAGCTTTTGATCGAATCACCGCAAGTCGGTAAAAGCTATGCCTTTATCAGCTACCCCGACCCCATCGCCATGAAAGAAATCGCTGACTATGTCATCCACCAAGGCTACCTCGGCCTCATCGGCTGGCAGTTAGCCTTCGATTTGCCCTTCGCCCAAAGGGACTCGCTGCTTAGGATCCTTTATGGCAAAACGAAAAAATAGTTTTGACCAATCCATTGATTTTAAGCTGCTCTTTTAAGATTAACTTAAGTTAACTGTGTTAGATTCATGACATGCGAAGACCAAGACATAATTATAAAAGTCATGTGCCAAAATATTATTATTTAAATTTCAATGATCTTGATTCAAAAAATAATACTTCTATCGATTTCAAAAATAGGATATCTGTTTTTGATTTAGCCAAGTTGTCCTCTTTATCACTTTTATATGCTGTAGGAATATTTATTGTGTTATGTGGGCTAACAGAAGATAAAGAAAAAGCGATCAAATTATCTTTACTCACTACATTTATAATATTCTGCGCTTCTTTGAAAAGTGTATTTAACGCTAACCATTATCGTTTACGTGCATTTAATCAAGCTTACCTTGAAAACTCTGATCACAAAAAAATTAGTGATGCTTATTTCATTTTTCAAAAAAAACATCCCAATTTCCTGAAAGATTTTATGAAAATGAAAGATCTTTCAACTCTTGAGGACTTTATTAGCTATTACAGGCAAGTTTCAAACAGAGGGCTATGTACAGGTTATACTCATGAAATATTGCGGCAAATTGCACTTCATCCAGCTGCAGAACCTGTCATGTTATTGGATAGACTAGAAATGCGAGAAATTATAAAACATCAATTATTTGAGCATATAAGGCGCCAATTAATTAAATATCATTTTTCTGAAATTGGAGGCATTCATATATGCTATAGCACTTGTCCATGTCGTTCGTTAAAAGAATTAGAAATAAAAAATAGAGATTTACCAAGAATTGTGGCCGCAAATACTTTATATGCCCAGATAGAAGGGCAAGGAGTTTTTAAGTGGCAGGTATTAAAGGATTTCTTCACCAGGCATTTACAAGGACTAGGATTTGTTCCACCTGAGAGGCTCTGCGCATATGGTGGCAATCATCCTGTTCAAGAGCTTGATGATGAAATTGTTATGACGTCTAAGGAATTAGAGGAAAAAAGATTAAAACCAAAGCAAATGAAAAAATCTAATACATCATTACCTTTACTCTGGAGTGCTATGAATTTCATGAGGAAGGAAAAAGAATTTATCCAACGAAAAATAGAATATATCGATAAAAACAGAAAGGCTATAAATTTAGCTAAATATACGGTCGCAGGAAAAATTATTACCAGTAATGGCAAGGAAGGACACACAATGCTATATAAATTTGCTAAGCGCCATATTTTATTTTTTGATAGTAACCATGGACTTTATCAGTATCCTTCAAGTAAAGTTTTTTGCCAACAGCTTGCTAGCCATCTTAAGAGTATGTACGCCAATACCGAGCAGGTTTCGTTAATAACTTATTTATTCAAGGCTAAATAAGACTTGTATAACATTTACGGACGAATCTTGCTGGTACCCTGAGTTATAGCCCCCTGCCACCGGCGCTGCTTGTGAAGACGATGACACAGTGACACGTCAACACAAATTACAGAGTTTATTACGGAAAAGATAGCGAATAAAAGCAAGCACACAGGCGGCGAATAAAATAATACTCAAGGCGTAATAATTTCGAATATCAAGGACCATGACCACGGCCAAACCGGCGGCGGGAGGGTGTTCGGATTTAAACAAAATCATCAGCAAGAGTGCAATTCCAACCGAAAGCGCCGCGGCAACCTCAAAAACATGCATAAAAGGCACACCCACATGGCAACTCGGAATAACATGGCAAAATACCAGGGCTAATAATCGCATGCACTCCCCTACGACCACGGCGATGACATAGCCACCGATAATTTTTAGCGGACGCGCAACAATGGAACTGGGCGCACAAAAAACAATGTAAGAACTCGACGCTAAACTGCTCGCACCAGCCGCCCAAATAATCGTTGAGCGCGCGACTTTATCGAGTCCCGCTAAGACCAACCACATGAAAACAACGGCAACGAGACCTTGAAAAGTCAGGTGCCACCAAAATTTTCGATCCCTCAAAACGGATGTCATGGTTTTTGCTCTAATACTTTTTCAACTAAACGCACCACCAAAATAGCATCGTGCATTTGCGTGTTTGATAATTTCAATGCCGTTTTCAAGTGTTCGGCATCCAACTTAATTTCATCGGCAGTTTTTCCCATTAACCAACCGCAAATATATTCGCAACATGCCGTTGCTAGGACAGAAGCATAGGCTTGAAACTTGGCCTCCGTTATTTTGCCTTGATGAAATCGAACATACAAGCACAGCAGATTATGCTGATCCACTCGACCAATTTCAGCAAAAGCAACAGCCGGATCGTTTCGACTCATCGCACCATCGTGCGTGTGCTCATGAAAATACTTGAGCACTAAATCACTGTGAATCATTCTTTTTAATCACTTTGGCTTTGACTGTATCCCAAATCGGTGACATCTGCCGCAAACGCTCTACCTGTTCCGACAAATGCTTAATCGCGTAATCCACTTCTTCTTCTGTCGTAAAGCGCCCCATGCTAATCCGGAACGAATGATCAGCCTCTTCTCGGGACAAACCCATGGCAAGCAACACGTGCGACGGATCCGGATTCGCGGAATTACACGCCGAACCACTGGAAACAGCCATCTCACGCAAACTCGCCATCAAAGCTTCTCCCTGCACACCATCCACACAAATATTCAAGCAAGCGGGAATATGAGGAGTTTCTTCTCCTCCATTCATTCGAATGCCGCCGATGGTCTCAAAGCCTTTTATCCAGCGTGCCCGCAAAGATTCCAAATGCTGCCGATCTTGTTCAAAACGCTGCTGAGCAATCGCAAACGCTTCTCCCATCCCGACAATTTGATGTGTCGCCAACGTACCGGAACGCATCCCTCCCTCGTGCCCACCACCGTGTATCAGGGGCTCAAGTCGCACGCGCGGATTCCGACGCACATACAAAGCACCGACACCTTTCGGCCCATAAAGCTTGTGCCCAGAAAACGACATTAAATCGACCTTCATTTGAGACAAATCAATCGGTACTTTTCCCGCACTTTGCGCTGCATCCGCATGGTACAACACACCATGACGACGCGTGATTTCACCAATCGCTTTAATATCTTGAACCACACCCGTTTCATTGTTGACGTGCATGATCGACACCAGAATCGTGTCTGGGCGAATCGCCGATTCTAATTTTTTAAGATCAAGCAGCCCCGTTCGTTCAGGCTCCAAATAAGTCACCTCAAAACCTTGAGAAGCTAAATAACTCAAGGTATCGAGCACCGCTTTGTGTTCCGTTTTGAGTGTGACCAGGTGCTTGCCTTTTCGCTGGTAAAATCGAGCGGCGCCAATAATGGCAAGGTTGTCAGATTCTGTTGCACCGGAGGTCCAAACAATTTCCCGTGGGTTAGCATGAATCAATTGAGCGACTTGTCGACGCGCCTTATCGATCAGTTGGCGAGCTTCCCATCCATAGCGATGGGAGTGTGAGGCGGGATTACCAAAAACACCCTCCTTTCCAAGGCAGGCACACATTTTTTCAATCACATCCGGGTCTGCCGGTGCAGTAGCCATGTAGTCTAAATAAACCGGCAATTGCATATTCCTACCCCGAACAAACCCAAGCGGTAAACAAGGCCTATTTTTTTCGAAGACTACCCGTTCGATAAAACCAGTAACAAAGACCTACAAACGTAATGACGCCTAAAATACCTGCATAGGGCATAAACCCAGGTGAAACCACAGATAAAGCATCCGCACTGCCTTTTAGCACAAATGGAATGGCTAAGATCACACCTATCAAAGCACTGCCCGCCACCATCCCACAAGCTAACAAGACACCCTGTTGATGTTTGGCCAGTGCTGCTTCTTTTATTGCTGGATCCTTTTGCGCTTTTTGCCAAGGTTTTTTCACCAGCAAGCTCATCACACCACCCACCACGACCGGCATGATGATTTCCGGCGGCAAATAAATACCCAAGCCAACCGCGAGCGCCGGCATGCGAATATTTCTACGGCTTAGCAATGTATCGATGATGATAATCACCACAGCCACTAACGCACCCGTTAACACCAAATCCCAAGGCAGTTCCCGAGCCAGTACACCACGTGCAACCGCTGCCATTAAGCCCGCTTGTGGAGCAGACAACGTTTGTGTGGGATCCATTCCCGGGTGGGGATAAATACCACCCATGCCATAAGCTTGAAAAAGCAACTGCAAGACCGGGCCAATGATTAAAGCGGAAACGCTGACACCAATCAGCATCATCAACTGTTGCCGCCAAGGTGTGGCACCGACCATGTAGCCTGCCTTTAAATCCTGAATATTTTCATTCGAAATAGCACTAATACCAGCAATCACGGTGGCGATAATAATCACGATCGATGCAATGTTTTTCGCATAGACCACCACTTCGGCCCGAAAAATCAAAAGATAAATCAGCGACAATAATAAAATAGCAATGATCAAAAGACCCGATATCGGATTATTACTCGAGCCCACCAAACCCGTAAAATACGAAGCAATGGTTGACAGCACAAAACCAATAACGATCACATAAACGACGGTCAACAAGCCCACAAACCAGAAAAATAGATTGGAATAATTCAGGTTAAGGTGATAAAAATAATAAATCGTAAAGAAATACAAAAGGCATGCCAACACCAATGAACCGAACAACACCCACACCACCGGCATGTCAAACTCAGTGCGTAATATCGCTGTCGTTTCTAGATTTTTGTTATTGCGCAAGGTTTGGAAGGAAACTTTTAGGCCAGTAATAATTGGTTTTAACAAGCGAATCAAGGTCCACACACCACCCACCAACATGGTGCCAACACCCACATAACGTAAATGTGTCGACCATAATGTGCTCGCAACATCATAAGCGGATTGGCCATGTGGAAGACCATAAATAAGACCCAAGCAAGGCAAAATAATCAATCCCCCAATAAAAGTTCCCACAAACAAACTAAAAGCCACTTCAAAGCCCACAATATAGCCCGACGCCAACGTAGCCGGTGAAAAACCAAAGGCAACACCAAAAACTGATTTTTGCGTCAGCGTCCACAGTTGTAAGTTATCCGAAACCACTCGCAAACCCGATTGTAAAAACGCAATTAATCCACCCAGCGCACCACCTTGCACGATATATTTAATTTGTCGCCCGCCTTCAACGCTCGCTTTTAACACATTCCCAATCGCCGTGCCCTCTGGGAATTTTAAGTTTTTAATATTGAGCATCACGCGCCGCAAGGGAATGGAAAATAAAACACCCAAACAACCACCTAAGAAAGTAACGATGACTGTTTCCCAATACGGAAAACCTTTCCAAATATCCAAAAACAACATGGCTGGCAACACAAATGAAATGGCCGCAGCAACCCCCTCACCCGCTGACGCCGCAGTCTGAACCATGTTACTTTCGAGCACGTTGGAATTTCGGAAAAAACGAAGTATGCCTAACGCCAACACCGAAGCGGGAATCGACGCCGAGATCGTCGTACCGATTTTCAATGCTAAGTAGGCGTTTGCCGCGGATAGCACGACGGCCAAAATCACGGACAAGATAAACGATTTAATGGTAAATTCAGGTAGAACAGTAGAAGCGGGAATGAGAGGCTGATGATTGTCGTTATTGAAAAATTTGTTCACCGAAGGCCCTCTGTCTTAGTCATTAAACTCGCTAGTATATCAACACATTTTGAATGCCGACAACCGCATTTTACGTTCCGGCTTTATTATGCCCTAAAATGGGGTAGAAAGTGAATCTGTGACAACCCTAACGTATTTTGTTATGCTTAGCACGCATTTATTCCGACATATCCCGTGGTTCACCCGGGCTTGTTGATCAATCTTCGTACTAATAAGGTGAGAGCATGAATCCTTTTCTCAATATTGCTATCCAAGCAGTTCGTAGCGCGGCCCGTTTGATCACGCGCTCGTTTGACCGCTTAGACATGCTGCAAGTCCAAGAAAAGGAAGCCAATGACTTCGTGACACAAATCGACAAATTAAGCGAACAAGAAATTATTACCACGATTCGCAACCACTATCCCAATCACGCGATATTAGCGGAGGAATCTGGTGCACAAGCAGGAAAAGATGAATATGAATGGATTATCGATCCCTTGGATGGCACCACCAACTTCATCCATGGCTTCCCGCATTTCGCGATTTCCATTGCTTTAACCCGCAACGCTCAATTGGAAGTGGGGGTTATCTACGATCCGCTCAAGCAAGAGCTGTTTAGCGCCGTTCGTGGTGGAGGCGCACAACTGGATAATCATAGAATCCGTGTCAGCAAATGCCAAAAAATGAATCACGCCCTCATCGGAACCGGTTTTCCTTATAAAAAGAATGAATACCTCAGTCGTTATTTAAAAGTGTTTGAGCAAATTTTTCCGCAAGTCGCCGGTGTCCGGCGTGCGGGCTCTGCAGCACTCGATTTAGCTTACGTGGCTGCCGGACGCCTGGATGCTTACTGGGAATTCGGGTTATCGCCCTGGGACATGGCGGCTGGAATTTTACTCGTGAAAGAAGCCGGTGGATTTGTTGAAGATGTCGATGGCCAATCTGATTGCATGAGCACGGGCAATGTCATCGCCGGAAATCCAAAAATTTTTCCTCAACTGGCGAAGTTGTTGCGGGAATAAAAGCTATCCTCGAATCACGGCAAATCGTCTTCGACTTTCTTCGGTGCGCGGAGCAAATGTTGTCGATCCAATCCAAATGCCACGGCCAAAGAACCGGCGACATAAATAGAAGAATAAGTGCCAATCACAATACCAATGATTAAGGCCAACGCAAAAGGCCGAAGCGTCTCACCGCCAAAGATAAATAAGGCAATCACCACCAATAAAGTCAAACCCGACGTCATAATCGTTCGCGACAAGGTTTGGTTAATCGATAAATCCATAATTTCCATCGGCGTCCCTTTGCGTACCTTGCGAAAATTTTCGCGAACTCGATCATAAACAACAATCGTGTCATTTAAAGAATACCCGATCACCGTCAGCACTGCCGCCAGCACAATCAAATTAAATTCCAGATGAAAAAAAGAAAAAACACCGAGAATTAAAACCGGATCGTGAATCAACGCAATCGCCGCGCTCACCGCAAAACGAAATTCAAATCGAAGCGCAATATAAATCATCGTCGCAATCAACGCCACAACAACGGCCAAAATGCCATTCGTCATCAGTTGCTTGCCAACCTGCGGACCAATGTACTCCAAGGAGCCGATTTTTCCATTTGGCATCGCGGTAACCAGTTTTTGCTTGAGTTGTTCTTGCGTTAAATCTTTATGTGGAGCCACGCGCACGGAAAGGTTGTGAACATCGTAAACTTGAACCACGGCTTCGGGAAAACCTTGTTCCACTAGGTTTTTTCGAATTTGATTGGTATCAACCGGCTGAGAAAAAGTGACTTGCGCTTGCGTTCCACCCGTAAAATCCAGCCCTAAATTCAATCCAAAAATCGACAGAGAAATGACGGACGCGATAAAAATAAGAATGGAAAAAACCGCCGCCCATTTGCGTTGTCGCATGAAAGGAATTGTTGTGTTCGTTTTGAAAAATTCCATGTTAGGTTCTCTTGATTTCTGGATTCACTGGGTTAACTCGAATGCCAATTGACAACCGCTTAACATTCCTTTTACCGTAAGTTAAATTCACCACCGCACGCGTGAAAAAGATAGCCGTCACCATGGACGACAAAATACCGATCGTCGTGGTGATGGCAAATCCCTGCACCGGCCCTGAGCCAACGGCAAACAACACGATCATCACGATTAGTGTCGTCACATTCGCATCGATAATGGTGGCAAAAGCGCGCTCGTAACCCGCCTTAATGCTCGCTTGTGGTGACATCCCCAATCGCAACTCTTCGCGAATCCGCTCATTGATCAGCACATTGGCATCCACCGCCATGCCCACGGTTAACACGATACCCGCAATACCTGGTAAGGTTAGCGTGGCACCCAAAATCGACAGCACGGCCACGATAAAAACAATGTTCAGCAACAACGCCATGTCAGCAATAATACCAAATAAACGATAATAAAAAGCCATGAAGAGAATCACGACCAGGGAGCCAATTTCCGTCGATAACACGCCCATATCCACGTTTTCTTTACCCAAACTGGGCCCTACCACACGCTCTTCCACAAAATCGACGGGAACCGGATAAGCACCCGATCGCAATAATAAAGCTAAATTTTTCGCGTATTCTAACGAAGATAAATTGGTAATTTGAAAATTATTCCCCAACGCGGTTTGGATGGTGGCAATATTAATGATGCGTTCAACCTGGTGGTGCTGGGTGATGACTTTTCCATTGTTGAGTTGACGCGTTGCTTTCGTTTCCACGTAAACAACCGCCAGTGGACGACCCACATTTTCACCGGTAATTCGATTAAACGAGCTCACGTCACTGCCACTCACCCGAATCGAAACAGCTGGGCGGCCATTATCCCCGATAATACTGGACGCATTGATGATGGAAGTTCCCTTTAATACCACGTCATCTTTTAATAACACCGGCTGATCTTCATAATCATACAATTTAGAACCATAGGGTGCGCTACCCGCTTTCGCAGCGGCAACAGCGTCATGCTCAACATCCACCAATTGCAAACGAATCGTGGCCACTTTACCGATGATATCTTTCGCACGCGCCGTGTCCTGTATTCCCGGTAAATCCACGCTGATGTGATTGGCACCTTGTTGTTGAATCACGGGTTCCGCCACGCCGAGTTCATTCACGCGATTGCGTAAAATCGTGGTGATTTGATCGACGGCATTTTGTTGCGTGGCCACCAACGCTTGCTTCGTCACTTGCGCCTGTATCGTCAATCCTTGCGTGGTAAACAAATATTCTGGAAAATGCTTGGCTAAGACAGACATGGCCTGATCTCGTGCAGCGACACTTTGAAATTGGATCACAATGCCATTGGCGTCGGGATTGATTTGGCTATACCGAACACGCGCATCGCGCAGCGCGCCACCGATGGAATGCATGTCGCCGGTTGCTTGTGCTTTCAGCATCGCGTTAACATCCACATCCAGCAAAAAGTGAATGCCACCGCGAAGGTCAAGGCCAAGCTTCATCGGTTTAGCACCGAAGACTTCCAACCATTTCGGCGTGCGTGCCGCTAAATTGAGGGCAACCGAATAATTATTTCCCAAGGTCGCCTGAACGATATCCTGTGCTTTTAATTGATCTTCCGTGTCATTGAATCGAACCAACAGGGTGTTATCTTCCTGCTGAATGGATTTAAATGGGATAGTTTGTTTTTGTAACGTGCTAGTGAGTGTTGACTCCAGTGAACTGGGAACGACGCTGGCATCTTTCATCGAGATTTGAATAGCGGGATCTTCACCGTATAAATTGGGCAACGCATAAACAATCGCGATCACAATTAATATCGCGAGTAGGATATAACGCCATAATGGATATCGATTCATTCGCGTCTCGATTTAGTATCCGTTTCCATAAAAATCCCCCGCCTCGCTAACGCGAGTCTGCCCCTCTTTACAAAGGGGGCGATTAATTTAAATTACCCCCCCCTTTGAAAAAGGAGGGTTGGGGAGGATTTATCATACAAAATTTATTGTATTGTCCCTTTTGGCAACACCGATGCAATCGAAGATTTTTGTAGGGTGATCTCAACGCCCTTTGAAACTTCGAGCACGACAAAACTATCTTTCAAGCGAATAACGCGTGCTAAAATACCACCAGCCGTGACAATCTCATCGCCAATACCAACGCTGTCCATCAGCCTGCGGTGTTCCTTTGCACGCTTACTTTGCGGACGAATCAATAAGAAATAAAAAATAACGATCAAGAGCAGTGGCAACCACAGCATGCTCAAAAAGCTGCCCTGATGGGGTTGTCCAGCAACCGGTGCTGCGTAGGCCGTGGTCACACCTAAAATACTCAGTAAACTCATGGAATCACTCCTCAATCAAGATTTTGTGTTTCTGTTGGTAGAATCCTTCTACAAAGTTGTCTAATGTACCTTGTTCAATGGCACGACGCAAATGTTCCATTAATTTCAAGTAATAATGCAAATTGTGGATGGTGTTAAGCCGTGCACTCAAGATTTCTTGGCAGCGAAAAAGATGGTGCAAATAGGCTCGACTGTAATGTCGGCAGGTGTAGCAAGTGCAATTAGGATCCAAGGGTTCCCTGTCATTACGGTATTGGCTATTACGAATACGAACAACCCCTTCCGTGGAAAACAAATGACCATTTCGAGCATTTCGGGTTGGCATCACACAATCAAACAGGTCAATACCACGACGAACTCCTTCGACCAAATCCTCAGGCTTGCCCACACCCATCAAATAACGGGGTTTATCCACTGGCATTTGTGGCATTAAATAATCCAACACATCAAACATCATTTCTTTCGGCTCACCCACCGACAAACCACCAATCGCGTAACCATCAAAACCCAAACGAACCAAGCCGTCGAGCGATGCCTTGCGCAAATCCGGATACATTCCACCTTGCACAATACCAAACAAAGCACCCAAGTGGTCACCGTGCGCCTGCTTACAACGTTCGGCCCAGCGCAAACTGAGTTCCATTGATAAGCAAGCCTGAGTGATGCTGGCCGGGTAAGGCGTGCATTCATCGAACACCATGATGATGTCTGAATCGAGCACGTGCTGCATTTCAATTGAGCGCTCGGGTGTCAGCTGTATCATTGAGCCATCAATGGGCGATTGAAAAGTCACGCCCTCCTCCGATAATTGTCGCAAATCACACAAGCTAAACACTTGAAAACCACCGGAATCCGTTAAAATAGGCCCCGACCAATGAATAAATTCATGTAAGCCACCGTGAGCCACAATCACTTCCGGTCCCGGACGCAACATTAAATGAAAGGTATTGCCCAGGATAATTTGCGCACCGAGAGAGGTCAGTTCCTCCGGCGTCATTGCTTTCACTGTGCCATAGGTGCCCACCGGCATAAAAGCCGGCGTTTCAATAAGCCCACGCTTAAATTGAAGCTGCCCACGACGCGCTTGTTGATCTTGATGAGTCACCTGAAATTGCATCGGCCGATTGTACCAGGAGATGCTTTCAATACAAAAAACTTTTGAATTTTCACGTTTTTACGACCCTAAACACCGCTTCGAATGAGGAAAAACCTGCACATAAAAATTTTTATTCTCTTAATGTTTCCATAATATTCATTTGATATACTGAAGATAATTGGATGGCCCAAAAGGAGAACAGCAGTGAGACCAGTCAGCTTAGACACAATCCTTGAAACATATGAAGCGGATTCCGATAAATTAAAAGCCCTTCGTTTAGAATCAAACTATACATTGCAAGACTTACTTAAAAGAGACTATGAAGCAACTTATCTCAACATCACTAGCGAAAATGAGCTGATTGATCTTAGTCAATCAAACGTCGCTAAAATACAAAATTTTGCATTTGTAATTCGTTTACTAACAGTTATCTATCCGATTTTTGAAGCAAAATTTTGCCAGGGTGCTGATGAGCTCATTCCCGCCTGTGTTGACCATGTCTCAAAAACCTTTAATAACACCTGTGAAAAGGATGAATTGGAGAAATACATTTCTTTTCTTGATGCGATTCATGAATCTGAAGCCAAAAAAAGAGGAAATTTTCATAATGACTATGCGCATTACTTTTCAACTTCAATCTTATGCGCTAAACAAGCGTTAACTGAGCAACTCATCGATAAAGTTTTTAATAAAGTAAGCGACGATCTATTAAAAGTTTGGAAAGCATATCAATTACACTTACAGAACACTGGCTCTGAAACTACCAGCAAAAAAATAAATATTGTTACAGAGATATGCGATGCATTACAAAATAATAATGCTCAAGCTTATTTAATCGCTTTATCAATCAGCGATAAAAAAATACTCACTCAAGGCCGTCACTATGAACAATATAAATTGGCCTTAACAATTACCTTTTGCTGTCTTTTGGTGCCCGGATTACTTTTAAGTCTAGGCCTCGCCATTTACTCTAAGCTTACAAAAAATACGTGGAACTTCTTTTCATCCCATGGCGCACAAGCTTGCCGGCAAGCCCAAGCGCTGCTTAGTGCTCCTCGAGAAATACCACGCCATGCAATCGCTTGACACACGTCGCGGTTAACCTACACTGGTGTGGTGCCAACTGTTGCCAATAACCAACCTGCTAAACTGACGGTCGCCGTCGGATTATCCGGAGGCGTTGATTCTTCCGTGTCGGCACTCACCCTGAAAAATCAGGGTCATCACGTTTTCGGCGTTTTCATGCAAAACTGGGAAGCCGATCGCGACGACCCTTATTGCACGGCCGAACAAGATCTCACCGACGCCAAAACCATCGCCGATCAACTCGACATCCCTCTTTTCACCACCAATTTCGCCAAAAACTACTGGGACAAAGTCTTTCAATACTGCCTCGATGAATTCGCCGCGGGCCGAACACCAAACCCAGATGTCTGGTGTAATCGCGAAATCAAATTCAATTGCCTGCTTGAATTTGCTTTATCGCAAGGCGCTGATCGATTAGCCACTGGCCACTATGCACAAAACCACGAGGAAAACGGTCGCCATCATCTACTAAAAAGTGCCGACATCAGCAAAGATCAGACTTATTTTTTATATCTCCTGAATCAAGCGCAATTGAGCAAGAGTATTTTCCCCGTGGGTGAACTTTTAAAAACAGACGTCCGAAACATCGCTAAAAAAATGAATTTCATCACACATGCCAAAAAAGACAGCACGGGTATTTGTTTTATTGGCGAACGCAAATTCAAAACGTTTTTAAGCGAATTCTTGCTGGCCAAACCTGGAAAGATGGAAACGCCCGACGGAAAAGTTATCGGCCATCACGATGGCATTATGTTTTACACCATCGGTCAACGCAAAGGTTTGCAGATTGGCGGTCGAGTAGATTCGGACGAAAATGCTTGGTACGTATTGAAAAAAGACGTTAAACACAATGTATTAATCGTTGGACAAGGACACGATCATCCCCTGCTATTCTCAGATAAGCTTCAGTGCAGTCAATTGCATTGGATCAGCGGCAGCCCTTCCAACAATCTCAAACAATTAAAAGCAAAAACCCGTTATCGCCAACCCGATCAAACGTGCGAAATCACCAAGATCGAAAACGATCGTTGTTCCGTTGTGTTTGAACACCCACAACGCGCCATCACCCCAGGGCAATCCATCGTTTTTTATCACGGTGACGAGTGTCTGGGTGGCGGCATTATCGATTAATAATATAAAGGAGACTGATCATGAGCCAATTTCTTAATGAAAAAAAATGCAAACCCTGTGAAGGTGGGGTCAGCCCTCTTTCAAAAAAGGAAGCCGAAAACTTACTGAAACAACTCGATCACTGGACATTGAATCCTTCAGCAGATGAAATTAAAAAAACAGTTGATTTTAAGAATTATTATCATACAATCAGCTTCGTGAACGCGATCGCTTGGATCGCGAATCATGAAAATCATCACCCCGATTTGGAAGTGGGTTACAAGCGGTGTGTGGTTCGTTTTACGACCCACGCCATCAAGGGATTATCCGAAAACGATTTTATTTGTGCCGCTAAAATTGACGAACTGATGAAATGACACCTTTATCACCGCCGCTCCCCAAATCAAACGACACGACTTTGCGATGGGGACAATTAAATGGTAACAGCAGTGCACTGGCCATCAGCGAGTTAGCCACTAAAAGCAACTCGCCAATACTTTTGATTGCGCCTGATGTGCACACGTCCACTCAATGGCAGGATGCCTTGCGATTTTTTTTAGGCGATCAATTTCCCATTTTACTTTTTCCCGATTGGGAAACATTACCTTATGACCACTTTTCTCCGCATCAAGATCTCGTTTCCGATCGCTTGCTCACCTTGTACCAATTACCCCGATTAAAAAAAGGTATCGTTATTTCAGCAGTTACCACCCTCATGCACCGACTGTGCCCAAGCGATTACATCGAAAATAATACATTTATTTTAACCACCAAACAGGCATTTCCTCTCGAACAAAATCGTGCTCGTTTCATTCAGGCGGGTTATCGACACGTTGAACAAGTGATGGAGCATGGGGAATTCGCGGTGCGCGGATCCATCCTGGATATTTTTCCGATGGGAAGCAAATCGCCTTATCGCGTTGAATTGTTTGATGATGACGTCGATAGCATTCGTCAATTTGATCCAGATACACAACGCTCCTCAGAAAAATTAGAGGCCGTTCGGATGCTCCCAGCGCGTGAATTTCCCCTCACGGATTCGGCCATCACGCATTTTCGACAATCCTGGCGAGAACGATTTTCGGGCAATCCCGCCGAATCAGTCATCTATCAGCAAATCAGCCATGGTGAATTGTATCCTGGAATCGACTATTACTTACCTTTATTTTTCGATCGCACCGAAACTTTACTGGATTATGTACCGAAAAATACGCTCGTCGTCAGTTTGCCAAACGTGGATGAATCCGCGAGGCAATTTTGGGAAGAAGTTAAATATCGCTATGAACAACTGCGACATGACCTTCAGAAACCACTCTGCGCACCCAGTGATCTTTTCATACCCATCGAGAGTGTTCGTGAATCCATTAAAAAGCACACTCAAATCAACCTTGATACCGAGCACCTGACTGAAAAACAAAACCACATCAACTTTAATACCGATAAATTACCCAATTTGCAAATCGATCACAAAAGTAAAACGCCACTCAAGGCTGTAAAACAATTTGTCAAATCATTTCAAGGTCGAATTCTATTTTGTGCTGAAAGTGCGGGCCGACGTGAAACACTGATCGAGATTTTTCATGATGCCACGATCACGCTGCATCCTTGCGATGGTTGGCCATCATTTCTCGCAAGTTCATCACCTTACCCTATCGCGATTGCCCATCTTACTCAAGGGTTTCAAATCGATGACCCTGCCATTGCCATCATCACGGAATCCGAATTGTTTGGCGAAGAAGTGCATCAAACGAAAACGCGCGATGATTATCGCCCCGATCCCAATGCATTAATACGTAATTTGACTGAATTGCGTATCGGCGATCCCATCGTGCACTTGCAACATGGCGTTGGGCGATACCTGGGTTTAGAAACTATCAAAACCAATGATCACGAAGGCGAATATTTAATGCTGGGCTATGCGGATGGAGATAAAATTTACGTTCCTGTTTTTTCGCTTCATTTAATCCATCGCTACACGGGTGCGGATAGCGAACATGCGCCCATTCAGAAGCTCGGGTCAAAACAATGGGAAAAAATAAAATCCAATGCCTTTAAACGCGTACGCGATGTCGCCGCTGAGTTACTCGACGTTTATGGAAGGCGGCAGGATGCTAAAGGTTTTGCTTTTAAACTGCCGGAAAAAGAGTTTCAACAATTCTCACAATCCTTTCCATTCGAAGAAACGCCGGATCAATTCGCTGCGATTCAAGATGTCATTAAAGACATGACAAGCGAAAAAATCATGGACCGTTTAATTTGTGGTGATGTGGGTTTTGGAAAAACTGAAGTGGCAATGCGAGCGGTCTTCTTGGCTATTCAAAACAACAAACAAGCCGCCATCCTCGTGCCCACGACACTCTTAGCAGAACAACACCTGCATAATTTCCAAGATCGATTCGCCGAATGGGCCGTTCGTGTTGCCGCATTATCGCGTCTGCATTCAAGCAAACAAAATCAGGAAGCACTTGATCATTTATCCCAAGGAAAAATAGACGTCATCATTGGAACGCATAAACTGTTGTCCACGGATGTAAAATTCAAAAACCTAGGCTTGCTAATCATTGATGAAGAGCATCGATTCGGTGTTCGCCAAAAAGAGCGAATTAAAGCCTTGCGCGCCCACGTTGACATACTCACGCTTACGGCAACACCCATACCACGAACACTTAACATGGCGATGGCTGGCATTCGTGATTTATCTATTATTGCAACACCACCTGCACGCCGACTTTCCATAAAAACGTTTATTCAAGAATATAATCCACCGTTAATTCGAGAAGCGATTCTTCGAGAATCCATGCGCGGCGGGCAAGTCTATTTTTTACATAATGAAATCGCGACCATCCAAGCGATGACTGAAAAATTAAAAAAAAGCTTGCCGGAAGCACGTATCGCTATTGCACACGGACAAATGCGTGAACGCGAATTAGAGCGAATTATGCTTGATTTCTACCACCAAAAATTCAATGTACTCGTTTGCTCGACAATCATTGAATCCGGCATCGATATTCCGTCTGCGAATACCATTATTATCAATCGTGCGGATAAATTTGGGCTAGCTCAATTGCATCAATTGCGTGGTCGAGTCGGCCGATCACATCACCAAGCTTACGCGTATTTAATCACTCCGCCCTGGAAAGCACTGAATTCGGATGCCCAAAAGCGTCTTGAAGCTATTTCTCAATTAGATGAATTGGGTGTTGGATTCAATTTGTCAACGCATGATTTGGAAATTCGTGGGGCGGGTGAATTACTCGGAATGGAGCAAAGTGGACATATTCAAACGATTGGCTTTTCACTTTATTTGGAGTTACTCGAAGAAGCCGTTGCTTCCTTAAAAGCAGGAAAAGAACCGGCGCTTGAAAGACCTTTACACATTGGCACTGAAGTGGATTTGGGGATTAGCACCTTATTGCCTGCAAATTACGTTTCAGACGTACACGCACGTCTCACGCTTTATAAGCGTCTTGCAAACTGTGTCGATGCACAAGCAATTCAAGCACTGAAAGAAGAACTCATCGATCGATTTGGCCCCCTCCCACTTGAAACAAAATATTTATTGCGCTCCACACGAATACATCAGCAAGCCAACACACTCGGTATCAATAAAATAACGGCTGGTGCACAATCGGGACACGTGTTTTTCGAATCAAATCCAAAGTTTGATCTTTCACGTCTCATTAAACTTATCCAAACACAACCTGAGCGCTATCAGCTTCATGCAGATCACCTGCGATTTAAAATCTCGCATCCGGATCCTGATGCTCGTTTGAAAGCAGTGGAGTTATTGCTACAAGAAATAGGGTAAAAAACCCGTCTTTCAGCTCAATCTACTTTAATTCTCCTCAACACCCCGTGGCTTAAGTTAATCA
>CAYGED010000003.1:5376-20588 GCA_964348555.1 uncultured Coxiellaceae bacterium | reverse complement strand
ATCAACCATGGAATGAAAATTACCTAAAAAATTGTTGATTAGTGGCATAGAAGCATCCTCCGACTTGATCGGAGGATCCAGGAAAACCAGCAGGATCCAGCGAAGGCTCTGGATTTTTGCTTTCGCGAGAATGACGTTGTGCAAATATGCTTAAAAGGAAGTAACGTATGATACCAGTGATTCTAGCTGGCGGAAGTGGTAGCCGACTGTGGCCCTTATCGCGACAAGCGTATCCCAAGCAATTACTCTCTTTGTGCGGTGACAAAACACTGCTGCAACTCACGGTTGAACGTGCCATTCGCATCGCGGATCAAGGTACATTGATTGTCGTTACCAATGAAGCCTTGCGTTTTTTGGTGCGAGATCAGCTCGCTAGCTATCAACGTAAAATCAACATCGACATTATCGTCGAGCCGCTTTCTTTAAACACAGCACCGGCGATTGCATTGGCAGCCTGGTATGTTTTTTTAACGCATGGGGAAGAGACGCCGTTGTGCATCATGCCCGCGGATCACATGATTTTTGATGTCGATCGATTTTGTGAAGCAATCACATCGATAACACCGAGCCTTGAAGAGAATCACCTTGTCACGTTTGGCATTACGCCCACGTATCCAGAAACGGGTTATGGTTATATTCAGCGCGTTGATGGCGTTCGCGCGGATGGTTGTTATGCTGTAAAGGCTTTTGTCGAAAAGCCTACTCGAGAAAAAGCAGACACGTATTTTAACAGTGGGAATTATTATTGGAATGCCGGAATTTTTGCGTTTCGTGCGTCTGTGTTTTTAGCCGAATTGCAACAATATCAGGATAAAATGTATCACTGCACGCGAGTAGCTATCGACAAAGCGGCGAGGGATGTTGTGTTTCAGTTTGTTTCCCCGGAGAGAGCGAGTCTTCTGAATTGCCCTGCAGACTCGATTGATTACGCGTTGATGGAGCACAGCCAACGTATTATTGTAAAACCCTTATCTGTCGGCTGGAGTGACATAGGTTCTTGGGAAGCGCTGTACCAATTTGATCGCAAGGATGAACAGAACAATGTGTTGAAGGGCGATGTGCTGGTGAATGATGTGGTGGATTCTTACATCCACGCAGATTCTCGTTTGGTTGTGTGCTCCGGTTTGAAAAATGTGGTGATTATTGAAACGAGCGATGCGGTTTTTGCGATGGATAAATCGCAAGGCGGGGCGATTAAGGGAATTATCGATACACTGAAAAAACAGGGTAGAAATGAGATCGTTGAAAAAACACGTGTGCATCGACCGTGGGGCTATTACGAAACGTTAATTGAATCACCGGGATTTAAAGTGAAACGCGTGACGGTAAAACCGGGCGAGCGATTGTCTTTGCAAAGTCATCAGCATCGCTCGGAGCATTGGGTGGTGGTGAAGGGTGTTGCAGAAGTGCAAGTGGGCGATGCGGTGCGCGTGCTGCACGAAAATGAATCGACGTATATTTCTAAGACAGAGAAACACCGCTTGACGAATCCAGGCGTGGAGTTGTTGGAGTTAATTGAAGTGCAGGTGGGGAAATATGTAGGGGAAGATGATATTCAGAGGTATGAGGATGTGTATGGGAGAAGTATGGATACAGGAAGGTCGACGCAATCTAATTTTTTATTTATGGAGTGCCGAATTCCCTAGCGTGTAGACGCATACATCTGGTATCTTTCGTCTTCGGTAAAATGTGAAAAATCAGTTTAACAATGTAATGGAAAGTGATCACTCTGGTTCAGGATTGAACGCGAAGGGTGCGGTAGCTATCTCACTGCCTTTTTACCTAACATCAGTTATTTTTCATGGAAGATCCATGAGGAGGGTACGTTGTTAAATCTCCCGAGGCTAACCAATAAATCAACATCAGTACATTTAATAGTATTCCTGGCACAGCTTTTATTGTTATTGACTCTCCTTGCACTGCTGGCTTATCAATTACACAGCTTTGGGCCAACCCGTGGTCTTGATCCGGATGCTTATATTTCATATGCGAATGGGCTGAAGGAAACATGGACCATCCAACCACATAGACGCCTTCCTGGCTATCCGCTGATTATAGCGATCATAGATCATTTTGGTTCGGCTGGCATTGCCATTAAGATGTTTTGGTTTCATTTGACCTTGACAGTCGCTTTCGCGCTGGGGACGGTAGGAGTCGTTTGGCGATTTTTTGGGTATTCGGTAGCCGTCATCTATCTAGCGCTCATGGCGTACAACAGTTATTTCGCACGGGATGCGATTGTCATGTTCGCTGATTTGCCTATGGTAGTGGCATTCTATACCACATGTGTAATTGGCTTGTTATTTCTAACGCGGAATAATAGATTAAAGTTTCTCTATGCTGTCTTATTTTTTTCAGGTTGTGCATTTAGCATCGCAATCCACCCATCAGCCCATATGTTGTTTCAAATCCTAATTGTTACTGCCTGTGTTGTCTTTGGGTTAAGGAAAGTAAGGGGCACACCAAAAGTGAAACGACTTGAACTTGTTAAACAGGTTTTTGCGCCGCTTTTGATTTTGTCAGTATTAGCTTTTGCAAGCAATGAGCTAGTTTTGAATACGTTGCAATTGAGTGATCGTCAAGACTACTTGGGTGAGCATGTGCTGAGCAATCGGAGCTATCTGAAATTCTGGATAGGTTATCGTATGCTACTTTGCTTGCCGCCGGGGCTGCAAAGTGATGCCATCGATACCGAAATAGAAGCAGCGAAGGCGAAGGCTAGTTTGCGAATTGGATACCCGGTTGATGCAGTTGTTCCTCCAGGATATTATCCTGAATTTTCCCCACTGATGGATGGCAAAACTGTTGAATCTGACCGCTGGAAGAATCGTATCTCACAACATCCATTGGCAATAGTGGGATGCGCCGCTTCGGAATTTCGTGCTAAGTACAATATTTTGATTAGAAACCTAACTCCCCTTACAGATTTTGAGTATGATAAAACTTGGATTACGAAACAGTACCCAATTAACACAGACAGTCCAAGAGATAAACTATTTTGGTCTACTGGAATAAATTTGTTCCGTGTATTGCCGGCTGACGCTTCCTCGTCCTTAGTAATTTCTGCGGCAAAAGTCGAAGTCATAAGGATAACCCTGGTTGCTGCCTTGACGCTGGGTGGTTTGATTATGATTGGAAGTAAGTTTCCTGGAGTTGGATTAGTTTTTATGGGAAGTCTATTGGTTTGGGTGAGTATCCTGCCTCTGGCTCTTCCTCTGGAAACTCGCTATCTTATGGTGTTTTTTCCTGTTATGTATCTGGGGCAGGCTATATTCATAGTTTGGATATTAAGAGCTATTTTTAGGGTTATTAAAAATAGCGCGCGTAATATACTCTCATTTTTCATCAAAATATTAAAAGGACGAAGCCCTTGAAATCATTTAGCAGTATACAAAAAGAGAAAAGCTCTGGGTCAATTATCCCAGTTGAACAAACACTAAGCGGTGAGGAGACATATTCATCTTCCATTGCTGCTGCCCATCGATACATGGACTGGATGTTGTCGCCATTTAAACCCTATCTCCACGGTGATATAGTTGAAATTGGTATTGGGCATGGTGGTTACTACGAAGCAATCATGCCATTTGGTGCGTATCTTGGGATCGATATCGACGAGCGCGCCATCAAGGTAGCTAAAGCGCGCTTTCCAAATGGAGCGTTTGCTAGAGCCGATATTACGCATGGTGGTTTTCTAAATGAGCTATTACCCACTGGGGCAGATGTGATAGTAAGTATTAATGTATTAGAGCATATTGATGATGATCTGGCAGCAATCAAAAATCTTGTAGACGCTCTCAAATCGGGTGGCCGACTAATGATCAATGTGCCAGCCATGATGTGCTTATACAATGATCTTGATCGTCTTGCCGGACATCATAGTCGATACTCCATCAATTCTTTGAGAGAAAAGCTATATGGGTTGCCGATTAATATTGAAAGGCTTTGTTATTTCAATCCAATTGGTGGCGTGGGCTGGTGGGTTAACCGTTTTCGTCGACATACTTCATTGAATTCAGAGGTGGTTAATGGGCAAATTGAGATTTTTGAAAAATATGCATTGCCCATTTCGCGTTTATTAGATCCTTTGACGCGAAGATTTTTTGGGCAATCCCTAATTTGTATTGTGCGACACTTATGATTTCTATCGTTATACCTGCTCTCAATGAAGAGAGCGCTATCGTTTCAACGGTGATTAGCGTACAAAGAACTATGGAAGAGGCTTTACTGTTACCTTATGAAATTATTGTCGTAGACGATGGTTCTTCTGATCGCACGGCTCCACTTGCACGGGATTCAGGCGCAAAAATAGTGAGTCACCCACATAATGTAGGTTATGGGCAATCATTGAAAGATGGAATTTTGGCCGCTCAATACGACATCATCGTAATTACGGACGCAGACGGAACTTATCCTATCGAAAGTATTCCGCAATTAGTTCGTGAGTACCATAAAGGTTTTGACATGATTGTAGCTGCTCGTAGAGGGGAACACTATCGTGAATCCATAATCAAGGCGCCTCTGCGCAAGATATTAAAGATAATAGTTGAGTTCACCGCTACTCGAAAGATACCTGATATCAATTCGGGTCTGCGTGTTTTTAGTCGCACAACAGTAATACCTTATTTTAGTCACCTCTGTGATACATTTTCATTCACTACCTCAATGACACTCGCGTACATGATGAATGGGCGTTTTGTTCATTATGTGCCGATTGACTATTTTGAGCGTAACGGGAAGACAAAAGTTCGTCTTTTCCGCGACTCAATGCGCACTATGCAGTATATTATCGAAGCCGCCACCTACTATAATCCCTTGAAGGTTTTCGCTTTTTTTAGCTTTATTTGCCTCTTTCTTGCTGGTCTGTCATTAGTCAGTGCGTTTATTTTTCAGCTGGCAAGCTTGTTTGTATTGTGTGTCGGTGCAATTTTGTTGTCTTTACTGATAATGGGATTGGGACTTATTGCGGTGCTACTTAAGCAAATCATGGATGGTGATCGGCAGGCCAGTAATTGCGCTACTAACCGTATAAACGACAAATAGTAGCGAGCATTACAACAAAAATGTGTGGCATTGCTGGATATTTTCAACGTAACGCTAACCTTGTAGATCAAGTTATTGTTCGTCGCATGATCGATCAATTGATTCATAGGGGGCCTGATGATTCTGGGATTTGGGTTGAAGGCAATATTGGTTTGGGGCATAGGCGTTTATCTATTCGTGACTTGAGTATTGCAGGTCGGCAGCCGATGTTGGATCCAACAGGGCGTGTGGTGGTCACCTTTAACGGTGAGATTTACAATGACCAGGAACTTCGTCGCGAGTTACAGCAAGATTTCGGATTCATTTTTCGTACCTATACTGATACAGAATTACTCCCTGCTGGATATCTTGCGTGGGGTGAGGGCTTATTTGACCGTCTGGAGGGTATGTTTGCAATAGCGTTATGGGATCGACAAAAGCAGCGATTGCTGTTAGCCCGTGATGGAGTTGGTATTAAGCCGCTGTACTACTTTGCAGACAAGACCCAGGTATTATTTGGCAGTGAGTTAAAGGCCATATTGGCGAGTGGTCATTGCGCGAAGAAAATCAATCCTGGTTCGTTACACACGTACCTCGCAGCAGGCTTTCCCGGGCTGGGATCAAGTCTGGTGCAAGGTGTAGCACAGGTACGACCGGGAACATTCTTGTCGTTCAGCAAATATGATAGCGTAGAGTCCACGTTTTGGCGCCCGACCCGAAGTGGGCAAATCGAAAATTTGGATCAAGCGTTAGATGAGTTTTTACATTTGCTCCCCATGGTTGTAAGAAGCCAGTTAGTTAGCGACGTTCCATTAAGTGTATTGCAGAGTGGCGGTATTGACAGCACCCTCTTGTCGCTTACAGCCAAGAATCTTAACGCCAATCCACCCCTTTTTACGGTGGGATTTGCAGATGCGTCATATAATGAGTCTGATCAGGCGGGTGACATTGCTCGTGTGGCAGGTCTAGAGCAGCATATTCTTTGGATTGATAAAGATGAGGATGCTGTTGAAACGTTCCGCAAGATTGCATATCACTTTGACGGACAATGCGCAGACACTGGCGCGTATGCATTCTATCGGCTTTGTGGCGAAGTTCGCAAGCACTCTACTGTCGTGTTGTCTGGTGATGGCGGTGATGAGTTTTTTGGGGGGTATGATACGTATAGGGCCAGCCAAATAGCAGAAACGATTTGGCCGTTGATGCCATCCTTTTTGATAAAGCTGATCGGGCGAGGAACCTATTTTATGGGGGGCAATGATGAATCCCGGCTGCCTTTTTCTGCTATCGCTTCCCGTTTTTTTCTGGGTCTTGCGATGGGTGGGCTCAATGCACACATGCAGTGGCGACGTCTTGTCCCTGATTTTCTGTTACCAAGGTTGTATGGTAAGGAAATGCAATCCTATATTGGCACTAACCCATACAATGAGTATGAGACGTGTGCTGATGGAGATTATAGAAGCTCAGTAGATCGATGGCTTCTTTCCGATCAGCGTTTTCATATTCAAAGTATCCTAACCAAGGTTGATGCGATGAGCATGGCCCATGGTCTTGAGGTGCGGGTGCCTTTATTGGATAGGCGCATCATGGATTTTGCCGGTCGATGTTCAGCCAAATTGTTGCTGCCAAAAAAAGGCCCCAGAAAATTTCTATTACGTAGAGCTGTTAAGCTATTAGGCGCACCAGAATCGGTATTGAATGCAAAAAAAAGGGGATTCAATGTTCCCATCGCGAAAATGCTTAGGAACGAGCTAGCCCCTTTGGCGAATTATTGGTTTTTGAGTAACCCTGACGTTTTGTCTCCGTACTTTAATCCTGATGCAGTTAGTAACATTTGGTGTGATCACCTTAAAGGCAAAGCAAACCACGCATTTGTGATTTGGCCTTTATTGATTTTAGCGGAATGGATAGGCAGAGCTTAATGCAATTCCAGACTTATGAACCTTATCGTTCCAAGCTTCTTCCACGAGACGAGCTGACTAAGCTATATTCTCTAAACTCCAACAATGTAGTTATTGATACTCTTTTTGCATGGGTGGTGATTATTATGGGTTGGTTAATAGTCGGATATTACCCCTATTGGTGGGTTGTTTTGATAGCTATTCTTGTCGTTGGTACTAGGCTCTATTCATTGTTTATTATTGCCCACGACGGGCTGCACCGTCGATTGTTTAAAACGATTAGGGCTAACGATTTATGGAATGATGTTTTTATTTTAGGCGCTATAGGAAGCATTACAAGATTGAACCGCGTAAATCACATGCGCCACCATCGAGAATTGGCCTTACCAACAGACCCTGATCGTTTTAAGTACACACAAACTGGTCGATCGACGCAATTCGATTTCATCATTTCTTTAACTTGCGTGCCGCTTCTTATTAGAGCTATTCGTAATGTATTGCTTCCATCAGCCTCGCCTAATTTCCCAGGAGAGGGGGGTAATGATGAAAACAATAATATCAATAAACTAGGTCGCTATAAGATAGGAGACATTGTGATTATAGGTTTATGGCAAATTACATTAATGGTGGGGTTAACTATGTCGATTGCTTGGTGGGCATATCCGGTTCTATGGATTTTCCCTGTTTTTTTTGCACTTTGCTGCGATATACTGAGAGTTTTTTGCGAACACTCTCAATTGAGAAGCGACCTAGATGCAGATTCATCAATGCGATTAATTTCTTACAATGCAGGCTTTTTTGAGCGAATACTGCTTGCACCGAATAACATGAATCATCATATTGCTCATCACCTATGGCCAGCGATTCCCTATTACAACTTACCAACAGCGGAAAATTTTATACGATCAAAATTAGATAATGATCTGCTGTTGGTTTGGCGTCCCTCATATTTAGGCCATATTTTTAATTATTGGCACTGGTTAGGACGGGACAAAATAAAATGAGCCATTCTGTGGAAGGGGGGATTCCAGTGGTATCAGAAAAGATCATTAGTGTCTGCATTCTTTGTAGTGGCTCCAATTTAGAGCTATTTGCATCGGGCTATGATTATGAGATAGGAACGTGTGCAAATGAATGGAAATTCAAGAAGTGTACTAATTGCGAGCATGTGCAACTTGATCCCCGACCCGCTACTTCTGAGTTAAATGTAATTTATCCATCGCATTACTATTCCTACACTATGACGCAAGAGCTGATTTCGATCGTTCTTAAGGGCAAGGATTTCTTAGATCGATTGAAATTGAGAAATATTCTTCGCTATCTCAATGCACCACCTATTACTTATTTGGACATTGGATGCGGGGATGGACGCTACCTTCGTTCAATCGAGTCCAGCAATAACATTCCTCGCTCGAATATTTATGGCTTAGAGCTTAATAAGAAGACTGTGGAAAATTTACGCACAGAGGGTTTTGAGGTTTTCTACGAAAGGGTTGAAACTTGCGAGATGATTAAGTCTGGATCAATTTCTTTAGTGACAATGTTCCACGTCATAGAACATGTCGCAGATCCAGTTGCAGTTATTGCAAAAATATCAGACTGGCTTGTTGAGGGGGGGGTAGTGGCAATTGAGACACCCAATATTGATTCTCTCGACGCAAAATTATTTAAGAAGACGTATTGGGGTGGGTACCACTTTCCAAGGCATTGGCACCTGTTTCATGAGAAAACCTTATCAAAAGTATTACGAAGCCAAGGTATTGAACCTATCCACATTTCATATCAGACAGGACATTCATTCTGGATGTACTCATTTCATCACTTTGTTCGATATAAATTGAAATGGACACGGCTATCGCGATTATTTGATCCGATGAAAGGGTTAATCTTTCTTGTCATTTTTACTGTGTTTGACAAAGTTCGAGCTACCCTTGGTATGAAAACCTCTTCTATTCTGATAGTGGGGCGTAAAGTTTAAAGACTTTATTATGAATACAAGCGATAACATTAAATGCAACAACATCAAGTTATCTGAAGAATTAAGTGCTAAGACTATTTCTGACTTTGGTGAGCAATGGGTTAATTATCGAGATAATCCTGGGTATTATGGATCAGCTGAGTTGTTAACCGACCTATTTGGCTCGTTGTTGCCAATTGATGCTGTGCGAGATAAGCGAGTGGCAGATATCGGTAGTGGTACTGGCCGGATTGTTAATATGCTTTTAGATGCTGGAGCTTCTCATGTAATCGCAGTTGAGCCATCATCAGCCTTTTCTGTGCTTCAAGATAACACATTTAAAAGGGCATCTAAGATTACTTATATCAATAGACGGGGAGAGGCCCTTTCTCCTGGACTGAACTTGGATCTTGTTGTTTCCATCGGTGTTTTGCATCATATTCCGGAACCAGATCCAGTGGTCAATGTAGCTTATCAATCACTTCGTCCGGGTGGGCGCATGCTTATATGGGTCTATGGTCGAGAGGGTAATGAACTCTACTTAAAGTTTGTCAATCCTCTGAGAGCAGTGACAAAACGTATTCCACATTTTTTACTTAGGGCATTTTGCTCTCTATTGAATGTTGCTCTTGATCTGTATATTTTCGGATGTCGGTATCTCCCGCTGCCGATGCGCAGCTATATGAAAGATGTGTTGACTCACTTTCCTCGTTCGCTGAGGAAGCTCACAATTTACGATCAACTCAATCCAGCCTATGCCAAATATTACTCTAAAGATGAGGCAGAGTCCCTGCTGAGGCGAGCCGGCTTTTCTTCTGTGTCTGCATGGCACAGGCATGGATATAGCTGGACTATTGTTGGCGAAAAGTTGGCAGAGGCAAAATGAGCTTCGTTAGCCTACATTTTGTAGCTCTTTTTTGCATCACACTTTTTGTTTACCACTTAGCGCATCGTTATGTATGGTTACAAAATGTAATTATTTTGTTGGCGAGTCTAACTTTCTATGGTTCGTGGAACTTAAAATTTCTTGGCTTATTAATACTAGCAGCAGCTGCAAATTTCTGTGCTGCGATTGCAATGGAAACTTTTAAATCCATACGACGAAAAATATTAATCATTGGCGTAATTGGGAATTTGACGCTACTCGGCATATTTAAATATGCCAATTTTTTTTCAGAGACGTTTGTTAGCCTTTTTCAACACATGGGATTTACAGTTGAAAGCAATCAGTTCACAGTTCAAATAATATTACCGCTTGGTATTTCTTTCTTCGTTTTTCAGAAGATTGCCTACTTGATTGATGTATATCGTGGGCAAATACAAGCTGAGCGATCCTTTCTCGTATTTCTTTGTTTTGTTCTTTTTTTCCCGCAGCTGGTGGCTGGCCCAATAGAGCGCGCGGATCATTTGATCCCACAATTTAAGTCTTCTCGTTTTATCACCGCCGAAAGCGCATCGCATGCCATATGGCTCATTTGCTGGGGCCTTTTCCTAAAGATAGCAGTGGCGGATTCTCTCGCTCACGTTGTAGATAACGCCTTTCGGCCTGATCAGCAGTTTGGGTGGTCGGTAGTACTTGGTAGCATTGCTTTTGGCCTTCAAATTTACGGTGATTTCTGCGGTTATAGTTTTATGGCTAAAGGCTTGGCAGCATTATTGGGATTTGAATTGCTGTGGAATTTCCAACGGCCCTATGCGAGCAAAAGTATTCAAGAATTTTGGCAGCGTTGGCATATCACTCTTGGGCGCTGGTTACGTGATTATCTTTACATCCCACTCGGTGGAAATCGCTGTGGAGCACTACGTACGGAAATTAACTTGCTTATTACTATGGCGCTTGCAGGACTTTGGCATGGAGCTTCATGGAGCTTCGTGGTGTGGGGTCTATTTCATGGCTTTGCACTTTCTATTCACCGCGGCTGGAAGGCAACTAGAATTAAAATTCCTACGTTGCTTGCTTGGTTGCTCACGATTGTGACGGTGATGATCGGTTGGTTCTTGTTCCGGGCTCAAACAGGCACCATGGTTATGGCACTACTTAGATCATTCTCTGATTTCGGCTGGAGACCAGGACATACAGCTGTCTTATTAATGATGATAATACTGTCAATACCTATAATCATAGTAGAAGTATTGCAAGAAAGGGCTCAAGACGCCTATGTTCTGATGAAGGGGCATCCTTTTACAGGAGTGATGGTTAATGCAGCGGCCATTTTATGTACGCTGGCATTAATTGGGAATGTACAAAGCAAATTTATTTACTTTCAATTTTGAGGTCGGAAAATAATAACTGGTCCCCGCGCACTTGGCATGATTATTAAAGCAATACTACCCCTACTTGTATTGGTGCTGATTGTCCTTTGCGTTTTTTCGGTTTGGAATATTCACTCACCCACATACTCTAGAGATAAGGAGCCTCAATTTATTGACGTGCTAATTTCAACCCAGATTGATCGTGCTGAGACTATCCCATCTGCGGACATTTTGATTGTTGGTGATTCTTCTGGGCTTATGGACATTCGCCCAATTCTTTTGTCGCAGATTATTGACCGTAAAGTTGAAAGCCTAGCTACAGTAGCTTACGCTGGGCCACGTGGAATCGCTTCCATTTTGGACCGACTATCTGCACGACATATTGAGCCACAAGTTGTTATTTTGGTACTGCATGCTGCTGCGCTACCAAAGTTGAAAGAGTGGTCTAGTTGGACTGATCGTATTGTGCATGGGCCTCCAAAACGAGCGATTGAAATGAATTTGTTTCAAGGGGCTTTAGGAAAAATGAATGATTTGGTATCGCCTTTCGTCTTTAGACCGTTAGAGGGAGCCTACGGTTCATATTACGGGGATTCTTCAAATTTCGAGGCCTTTATACGTCAAAATCACGGTGGTGCTATTGAGCCGCGCCCTCGAGAAGCTAGCGATGATAGCCCGGTGTCAAAACTTGATTGGTGTTGCAGTTTCGAGATGAGTGATATATTTCGATCAGAGATTCCCATTCTTCGAAAATCGCTCAGTAAGTTCCCTAATGCGAAGGTGTGGCTTCTTATATCTCCGCTTCCTTCACGATGGGCTACACCCCAAGAGCGTGCAAATAGAGCATTCGCAATTTCAGAATTGCTCAGAGGGCTGAGACTTAGAAAATCAGTAATTCTTGATACCCCTGCATATTGGCCGAGCCGAGAATTTTCTGTCCCAACACATCTTTACGAATCGGCAGCTCCCCGTTTCACCCGACTTCTGGCAAATGAATTGACGAAGGGATAAGGTACAGAGGCATGTCGAAGCCAGCCAGCCAGTTTGAAAAAATCAATTGAGTTGAGGATTACATGTTTGATAAGGATATTGGTGATGAACCTTTTATTATTGCTGAGGTTGGGCAAAACCATCAGGGTGATTTAGATAAAGCAAGAGAATACATTCGCATCTTTGCATTCGAGGGCGCTGATGCCATTAAATTTCAAACGCGCAACAATAAATACTTATTTTCGCAGGATGCCTACGAGGCGTCTTATGGTAGCGAGAATGCTTTTGCTGAAACATACGGAGCACACCGTGAGCATCTTGAGCTCAAACCAGAGTGGCTTCCAATCCTAAAAGAAGACTGTATAAAGCACAGCGTCAAATTTATGTCGACACCGTTTGATGAACCCAGTCTTGAACTGCTCAAGCAAATCGATGTAGACATCCTGAAGATTGCTTCCTTTGATTTGGGCAATCTTCCGTTTATTCACCGCATCGCCCTCCTAGGTAAGCCTGTTGTGATGAGTATAGGCGGAGGAAAAATAGAACAGATACGCGCCAGTATTGAAGTGTTATTGAAGCACCATGATAAAGTTGCTGTCCTGCATTGCGTGTCGGAGTATCCTTGTGAATACAATCGGCTCGGCTTGGATAATATTGAACGGCTGATTGCTGAATTTCCGCAATGCACGATTGGGTTGTCTGATCATTTTAACGGCACGCTATCAGGTCCAGTTGCCTATTTGAAGGGTGCGAGAGTTTTCGAAAAACATGTGACCTTGAATCGTTCATGGAAAGGCACCGATCACAGCTTTGCGTTGGAACCAGAGGGTTTCAGGAAATTTGTTCGAGATATTAAGCGTGTCCGCCACATGATGCCTCCCAAATCCGCTGATGATCTCGGTAATGAACGTGTGTTCAAGAAATTAGGAAAATCGTTGACAGCCTATTCGGATATTAAAGCTGGCGATAAATTAACTGTAGATAGCTTATCTGGGATGATTTTTAGTACGCAATACATTCCTGTTCGAGAGTCGAATCTGGTTATCGGTGATATTGCGATAAGAGATATTGCAAAGGGTGAGCCAATTCAGTACGCAGATTTGATGGGTGAACCCAATAAAAAATGATTAGCCAAGAATTGCTTGCCTCAGTTGAACTGGTCATTTTTGACTTTGATGGTGTTTTTACTGACAACAGTGTCTATGTGACACAAGACGGTGTTGAATCAGTTCGTTGTTGGCGCAGTGATGGCCTGGGACTATCGAGACTGTGCAGTATTAATGTCAAGATTTTTATTATTTCGACAGATACAAATCCGGTAGTTACGGCAAGAGCCAATAAACTGAAGGTGCCTTGCAAACAGGGTATTGAAGATAAGGCTGCTGCGATACTGGCAACTTGTTGGGAACTAGATATTCCTCCAGAGAAGACTATGTTCGTCGGTAACGATATTAATGACATTCCTGGATTCCAATCTGTTGGGATTCCCGTAGCAGTATCGGACGCCTATCCAGAAGTTCATCCTCATGTTGTTTTCCGAACAAAAACTTCGGGAGGAATGGGTGCAGTACGAGAAATATGCGACCTTATCTTTGAAGCAAAAAAATGAGCATCGATCCTCTTTTTGATGTAAGTAACGAAATTGTTCTCATTACTGGTGTTTCCGGTCAACTTGGGCATGAATATGCCAACGAATTTCTTGCACGAGGAGCTTATGTTGCCGGCTTAGATATCAGGTCATCACTTGCTAGCGACAATCTTATAACAGACTATCCAACGAATTATATTTTTTGCACCGCGGATGTGACATCGAAGGCATCGCTGCAGCAGGCACTCACTCAAATCGTAAATAAATTCGGAACACCGACGGTTCTTGTTAATAATGCAGCCATCGATTCGCCACCGTCTGCTTCATTTGAGGAAAATGGTCCGTTCGAGGATTACCCTGAAGCATCTTGGGATAAAGTTATGGATGTAAATCTTAAGGGGGTCTATCTCTGTTGTCAGGTGTTTGGTGCTGTGATGGCTAAAGCTGGTAAGGGTTCAATAATAAATATTGCGTCGATTTATGGTGTGGTTTCTCCCGATCAGAATCTGTATGAATATCGTCGTGCACGTGGTGAAGTTTTTTATAAGCCGGTTGCTTATGCTGTATCCAAATCCGGCATTTTAAATTTGACGCGATATCTCGCTGTCTATTGGGGCAAACAAAACGTACGCGTGAATTCCCTGACGATTGCCGGCGTTTTCAACGATCAGGAGCCGGCATTTCTCGATGCTTATTGCGGGCGTATTCCTGTGGGGCGAATGGCCGCCATTGATGAGTATAATGGTTCGGTACTTTTTCTAGCGAGCAATGCTTCTCGTTATATGACGGGAAGCAATCTAGTGATAGACGGTGGTTGGACAGCGATTTGAGCATAAGTAACGATATGATGCATATACCGAACTGGATTAACGGAGAGGAAAGCCAACCAGAGGGTAATAGCTGGTTAGAAAAATTTAATCCTCACACGGGTGAATTGCTTTCTCATGTGGCGGACTCATCGGCTATAGATATTCACCGCGCCATTACGGCAGCAGGAGAGGCATTCTCTGCTTGGTCCCAACTACCCCCTGTTAAGCGTGGCCAAATACTTACTGACATCGTAGCAGTAATGAAACGCCGATCAGACGAATTAGCAGAGTGCATTGCTATTGAAACTGGCAAACTGCCCCAGGATGCTAAAGGTGAAGTTGGCGCTGCTATTTTGCAAGCTGAATATTTTGCGGGAGAAGGGATGCGCCTCTATGGTCGCTCACTCACATCAGGCACAGCAGGGAAGCATAGCCATACTGTTCGGCAACCGCGCGGCATTGCTGGCTTAATAGTTCCTGCTAATACCCCTATTGCCAACATTGCATGGAAAACATTTCCAGCCCTGATCTGTGGAAATACCGTGGTATTGAAGGCTGCGGAAGATTCACCGCGTATTGCTTATCTTTTTGCACAGCTGACTAAGGAAGCAGGTCTTCCCAATGGAGTATTCAATGTAATTCAAGGCAGTGGGCAGTCTGCAGGCAGTGCATTGGTGGAAGATCAACGTGTGGCC
>CAYGED010000003.1:0-5366 GCA_964348555.1 uncultured Coxiellaceae bacterium | reverse complement strand
GTCCTCTGCCATTGAGCGAACACGCGAGGGCGGACGTGTGGCCGTCATCAGTTTTACCGGTTCGACTTTGGTCGGTTGTTGGATTGCTGAAGTAGCAGGTCGCCGACTGGCTCGGGTGTCGCTAGAACTGGGGGGGAAAAATCCCTTCGTTGTTTGTGACGACGCTGATCTCGATCAGGCTGTGCATTGGGCCTCTCTATCAGCATTTAGTAATGCAGGACAACGATGTGCCGCAGGTAGTCGCTTACTTGTTTTTAAAAATATTTATGACACCTTTCGTGACAAGTTAGTTGCAAAGGCGAAAAGTTTAAAACTGGGTGTAAACGCCGATTGCGATCTCGGCCCGGTTATTAATAAAAAACAGCAACAAAATATTCTTGCGGCTATCGACACGGCTAAAACTCAAGGAGGAAGAGTATTGTGTGGTGGTAATGCACCGGCAAGTTCAATACTTGCTAACGGCTATTATATTCAGCCAACGATTATCGAAGGCCTTCCTTTATCTGCTGAACTTATGTCTAAGGAATTATTTGGTCCAGTCGTAACTTTGCAACCGGTTGATGATTTAAGTGATGCTCTTGATATTGCAAATTCTACTGACTATGGACTTACGGCGGCTATTCATACGCGTAATGTAGACCGTGCGATGTGGTTTGCTCAAAGGGTTAAAGCGGGCGTCGCGAATATAAACCTCGGAACTTTCGGTAGCGAACCACACATGCCTTTCGGAGGCTTTGGAGCTTCTGGTAATGGCACTCGTGAACCCGGTGTTGAGGCATTGGATGTTTACTCAGAGTTAAAAAATATTTCCTTTCTTACGCGTGCTAACTTGATATGAAACCTAAATCAGTCGCCTTTATACCCGCGCGTTCCGGATCTAAACGAGTTCCAAACAAGAACATCAAGCTTTTGAACGGTCATCCAATGCTTGCTTATACGGTGAGAGCGGCCATCGATAGTGGCGTATTTAATTCCGTAATTTGTGCTACGGATAGCGACCAGTATGCAGACATCGCTCGCCACTATGGTGCAGAAGTTCCATTTCTCCGCTCTACTGATATTTCAGGTGATAAATCCCCAGATATCGAGTGGGTACTTTGGATGCTGAAGGGGCTAAAGGCATTAGGTCGAGACTATGAGATTTTCAGTATATTGCGCCCGACGAGTCCATTCAGACTTCCGCGGACCATTCAGCGCGCCTGGGATATTTTTATCAATGACACGGGTGCAGACTCACTTCGCGCCATTGAAAAATGCAAACAGCATCCCGGGAAAATGTGGGTTATGCGTGGTAATCGCATGTTGCCCTTATTGCCTTATACAAATGGCAGTACGCCTTGGCATAGCAGTCAGTATGCAGCGCTGCCTGAGATTTATGCTCAAGATGCTAGTTTAGAAATCGCGTGGTCACGCGTCGCATTGGAGCAAAACAGTATTGCAGGCGAAGCAATCATTCCTTTCGTCAGTCAAGGGTTGGAAGGCTTCGACATTAATGTACTAGAAGATTGGTGGATGGCCGAACGATTAGTGGCCACGCAAACAGCCATTTTGCCGTCTATTTTTCTTTCGGAGTTATTAGTTGGGTGATCAAATTGGAGAAGCTGTCGAAGGTACGCTTTACTACATTCCTTACAACGAATTTCTGCGTGTACGCGAATCGGATCTCCCAAAAGAAGAGCGTGCTGCTTTGTTCGCCGACATGTGCCGGCTCAACGCTCTTTACATGATTGCTTGTGCGGGCTCCGGTCACATTGGCAGCAGTTTTAGTAGTCTCGACATCATTAGTTGGCTGTTGTTGGAAGAGATGACTGAAAAAGATATTTTTTTTAGTTCCAAGGGGCACGATGCGCCTGGTTATTATGCGGCACTTATTGGAATGGGTAGAATTGAATTTGATCTCATCCATAAGTTACGCAAAATTGATGGTCTTCCTGGCCACCCAGATATTGGAACGCAGGGTATAGCCACGAACACAGGTTCTTTGGGTATGGGTATATCCAAAGCCAAGGGCATGGTTTTTGCGAACCGGTTAGCCAAAAGATCAGGTCGTGTGTTTGTACTGACGGGTGATGGTGAACTTCAGGAAGGTCAGTTTTGGGAGTCTCTCGTATCTGCTGTCAATTACGGATTACATGAAATCACGGCTATTATCGATCACAATAAATTACAATCAGATACTTTTGTTAAAAACGTATCTGATCTCGGCGACCTTGAGGCAAAGTTACATGCCTTTGGCTGGCGCGTTAAGCGATGCGATGGCAATGACATTGGCGCGTTTGCCACAGCACTAGAGTTGTGTAAAGGTGAAACTCTACCCCAGATAATCATTGCTGACACGGTAAAAGGCAAAGGCGTTTCTTTCATGGAGCATACCTCGCTGGACTCGGATGTCGCTATGTATCGCTTCCATAGCGGAGCTCCTGATGCCGACGCGTACCGACGCGCAGCACACGAAATTATGAGTCGCTTGGAGCAACACTTAAGTGATGCAGGGCTGAGTGCTTTTCATTATGAGACCATTGAGAGAGAAGGGAGCGCTCCACCATCTGCATCTGCGCAACGGTTGATACCTGCGTACACCCGCGCATTGCTAGAACAGGCAAGAAAACATAAAAATCTTGTGGCGCTGGATGCTGATTTAATTCTAGATACAGGTTTAATTCCTTTTCGTGATGAGTTTCCGACACGCTTTTTTGAATGCGGGATTGCAGAACAAGACATGGTTTCGGTGGCAGGCGGCATGGCCTTGAAAGGGTTATTACCGGTGGTGCATTCGTTTGCCTGTTTTCTATCTACGCGTCCGAACGAACAGATTTATAACAATGCCACCGAACGGACAAAAATAATTTATGTGGGATCGCTTGCCGGCGTACTTCCTGGTGGGCCGGGGCATTCTCATCAGGCGGTACGTGATATTTCCACTTTGGCAGCCATACCGGGGATGACACTGGTTGAACCTTCCTGCGAAGCCGAAGTAGCACCGCTGCTCGCTTGGTGCATTGATGAAGCTCCCGGCAGTTGTTATTTCAGGCTAGTTTCTTTGCCGTGGGAAATTTCGTATCAGTTACCGGAAGGGTATCAACCCTGCTTGGGGCGGGGCGTCACTTTGGTTGAGGGTACCGATGTAGTTATCATTGCGTATGGGCCAATACTACTTAGTGCTGCTGTCCAAGCCGCAGATATACTCAACAAAGAAAATGACGTGAGTGTGAAGGTGATTAATTTGCCATGGTTGAATTATGTGGATGCTGATTGGTTGATGCGAGAGATTCTGGGCTACAAATGGGTGTTTTCTTTGGATAACCATTATTTAAAAGGCGGTCAAGGAGATGCGATCGCACGGATGATGGCCGAAATAGGAGCATTAGAATTGCAATTCGTTAGTCTAGCAGTCAAAGATATCCCGCCTAGTGGCACTAACCCCCAAGTACTAAAGCATATTGGCTTGAATGCAAATACACTTTTTAAGTTGATAAGAAGCGTATTGAGTAAACCAAATAAAGTTGGAGTATCACTATGAAACGTGCCCTGATTACCGGAATCACTGGCCAGGACGGCTCTTATCTTGCAGAATTTTTGCTTAACAAGGGGTACCATGTACACGGCCTCAAACGTCGTGCATCCCTTTTTAATACTGCTCGGATTGATCACTTGTATCAACCGCATATCGCCGAAAGTCGTTTAACTTTGCATTACGGGGATCTCACGGACTCTTGCAACTTGATACGTATTATTCAGCAGATTCAGCCTGACGAAATTTACAATCTTGCCGCAATGAGTCATGTAGGCGTCAGTTTCGAAACCCCCGAATATACCGCCAACACTGACGGTATTGGCACTCTGCGCATCCTTGAAGCTGTTCGTATCCTTGGTCTTGAAAAGAAAACTCGCTTCTATCAAGCTAGTACCTCTGAGCTCTACGGATTGGCGCAAGAAACCCCCCAGAAGGAAAGCACTCCCTTTTATCCTCGCAGCCCTTACGCTGTTGCCAAAATGTACGCCTACTGGATTACCGTTAACTACCGCGAAGCCTATGGCTTCTACGCCTGTAATGGTATTTTATTCAACCATGAATCCCCAGTGCGCGGTGAAACCTTTGTTACCCGGAAGATTACCCGCGCCTTAGTAAGAATTAAACTCAACTTGCAAGACTGTCTTTACCTCGGCAACATGGACTCTCTGCGGGACTGGGGCTATGCTAAGGATTACATCGAAGCGCAGTGGCTAATGCTGCAACAGGATCAGCCTGAAGACTTTGTGATTGCCACTGGAGTGCAGTACAGCGTTCGTCAATTTGTTGAGGCTGCTGCTAACGAGCTCAATATACAGATTGTGTGGCAAGGGCAGGGCGTTGAAGAAACTGGTATCGATCAGCATGGCAAAATCATTGTCAAGGTTGACCCGCATTATTTTCGCCCAACTGAAGTTAAAAGCTTGCTCGGTGATTCGACCAAAGCCCGGGAGAAACTTGGTTGGATGCCGGTAACCACTTTTAGTGAATTAGTGACTAAAATGGTCTGCGAAGATCTAAAAATTGCAGAACGCGATGAGCTTGTAAAAAGCCATGGTTTTTTGAGCTATGACTATCACGAGTAAGAAACGATTCACTATGATTAAAAAAGCGCTGATCACTGGAGTATCCGGGCAAGATGGAGCGTATCTTGCACAGTTTCTTTTGAAAAAAGGATATCTCGTTACTGGCACATCTCGAGACGCTTCGCTTGTACAGCTTCTTAATCTCGAGTGTCTAGGCATCCGTAATTGCGTGAATATCGAGTCTATGGTGCAGAACGACTTTCAAAGTGTGATTCATGTGTTGCGAAAAACCATGCCTGATGAGGTTTACCACTTAGCTGGGCAGAGTTCAGTAAGTCGTTCGTTTGAGCAGCCTGTTGAAACATTGGAAAGCATTTGCATTGGCGTCCTGAATCTTTTGGAGGCCATTCGTTTCCTTGGGCGCCCCATTCGTTTTTACAATGCAGGCTCAAGTGAATGCTATGGAAATATAGGAATTCCTGCCGACGAAAATACGCCGTTTCATCCTCGCAGCCCCTATGCGGTGGCAAAAGCTACAGCTTTCTGGCAGGTTGCGAATTATCGCGAGGCATATGGAGTCAATGCTTGCTCAGGAATTTTATTTAATCATGAATCGCCCCTTCGTCCAGAGCGTTTTGTTACGCAAAAAATCGTTGCGGCTGCATGCCGTATAGCTAGCGGTAGTTCGGAAAAGCTCCACCTTGGTGACATATCTATCTCGCGCGACTGGGGTTGGTCGCCAGAATATGTGGAGGCCATGTGGCTGATGCTTCAGCAGGATCAGCTAGAGGATTACGTAATCGCCACGGGAGAAAGCAATTCACTGAGGG
>CAYGED010000002.1:0-33939 GCA_964348555.1 uncultured Coxiellaceae bacterium | reverse complement strand
TCGCCGCCATGGGGACAACCGCGAAAGCTTCGTTGATCTCGTAAAGATCGATTTCATTGAGCTTCCAATGGATTTTATTGAGTAAGCCATTAATCGCGCCGATCGGTGCTGTCGTGAACCAATCTGGCGCTTGAGCATGAGAATAATGACCGACAATTTTTGCTAGCGGTTTGAGTTTATTTTTTTCCGCGTCGGATAAACGCATTAACACTAAAGCCGCAGCACCATCTGAAATCGAGCTCGAGTTGGCTGCTGTAACTGAACCATTTTCAACAAACGCAGGTTTTAATTTTGGAATTTTGTTTGGGTCCGCTTTCATGGCATTTTCATCGTGTTTCACATCGATCATTTCTTTGTTTATGGTAACGGAGACGGGGACAATTTCGTGATTGAAGTGGCCATCTTGATTTGCTTTTTTCGCACATTCAAGAGAATGAATGGCAAAGTCATCTTGCATTGAACGAGAAAATTTATATTTATCGACGCATTTTTCCGCGAAAACACCCATGGCCTTTCCTTTTTCATAGGCATCCTCCAAGCCGTCTAACATCATGTGGTCGTATAATTTATCGTGTCCCATGCGATAGCCGAATCGTGCGCGCTGAATGAGGTAGGGCGCCATGGACATATTTTCCATACCGCCTGCAACAATGTGTGCAAATGAACCCGCGATAATTTCGTCGTGTGCCATCATGATGGCTTTCATGCCGGAACCACACATTTTATTGATGGTGTTGCAAGGTGTGCTCGTGGGTAAACCTGCGGCAAGCGCTGCTTGCCTGGCGGGTGCTTGACCTTGTCCGGCAGGAAGCACGCAGCCCATGATGACTTCACCGATGTCATTGGGACTCACGTTGGCGCGCTGTAATGCGCCTTTTATTGCAGCTGCACCGAGTTGTGATGCAGGGGTCTCTTTAAAAAAGCCCCCGTAGTGACCCATGGGTGTACGTGCAGCACCAACAATAACAACGGGATCGTTCATATGACTTGCTCCTAGGCAGTTTCTTTAAACAACTCTCGGCCAATGATCATGCGACGAATTTCCGAGGTTCCGGCGCCAATTTCATACAGTTTCGCATCGCGCAGCAGTCGTCCTGTTGGAAATTCATTGATATAACCATTTCCCCCCAAGCATTGAATCGCATTCAGTGCCATTTGAGTTGCATTTTCTGCTGCAAATAATAATACACTGGCAGCATCTTTTTGACGAATGCGACCTTGGTCTGCGCCTTGTGCAAGCGTGTAAAGATAAGCGCGGCTGGCATTCAATGCGGTATACATGTCAGCCACTTTGCCTTGTATAAATTGGAATTCACCGATGGCTTTGTTAAATTGTTTGCGTTCATGAACGTAAGGCAGCACGACATCCAAGCAGGCTTGCATTAAGCCGATCGGTCCACCAGCAAGCACCAGACGTTCGTAATCGAGTCCACTCATCAAGACCGCAGTGCCCTTATTTAATTCGCCTAACATCTGGTTAGCAGGCACTTGGCAATTATCAAAAACAAGCTCACAAGTGTCGGAACCCCGCATGCCAAGTTTGTCGAGCTTTTGCGCTGTTTTAAAGCCAGGCATTCCTTTTTCAATTAGAAAAGTGGTAATGCCGCGGGACCCTGCTTCAGGATCCGTTTTCGCATAGACGATGAGAACGTCGGCTTCTGGTCCGTTGGTGATCCACATTTTTGTGCCGTTTAAAATAATGTGGTCGCCTTTTTTTTCAGCGCGCAATCGCATGCTGACGACATCAGAGCCCGAACCGGCTTCACTCATGGCCAGTGCGCCGACGTATTCACCGCTGACCAATTTTGTGAGGTAACGTTGCTTTTGTGCTTCTGTACCAAAACGGTGAAGTTGATTGACGCATAAATTCGAGTGCGCGCCGTAGCTGAGACCAATCGATCCCGACGCGCGGCTGATTTCTTCCATCGCGATGGTGTGGGCTAAGTAGCCCATGTTAGCGCCGCCGTATTTTTCATCGACGGTAATGCCGAGCAAGCCCAACGCACCGAGCTTTGGCCAAAGTTCTCGCGGAAAATGATTGCTGCTATCGATTTCAGCTGCTCGTGGTGCAATTTCTTTCGTGGCAAATTGTTGCACACTTTCGCGCAGCATTTCGGTTGTTTCATCGAGCTGGAAATAAGGTCCGTAAATCATGTTATCATTACCTTTATATTAAGCTTCCCTTAGGGAGTGTCCCTATTGTAACCATCTAACATGGAAGATAACAATGAGAACAGCAACTGTTACGCCGCTCATTCCAAGCTGGGTTCACACGTTTGATGATTATCGATGCATGTTTGCGCTGACCGATGGCGATCTCAATCGGAGTATTCTGGATTATCCCGCTGGCATTTCGAGTTTTAATGTTGAGATGCATCAACAAAATCACGACAATGTGGTTAGCAGTGATCCGCATTACAATTTAACACCGATCGACATGACAAAACGAGTGGATGAGATTATTCAAAAACTCGCCACGCAACTGAAACAATATGCACATCGATTACGAGAATCTGATGAGTTATCCAAGGAAAATATTTTAAACGCCTGGAATCAACACGCACAGCTTTTTTTAGCCGATTATTCTGCTGGACAAATGAGTGGCCGCTATCGACATGCTGATTTGCCAAAACTACCCTTCGGTCATTTCGAATTTGAATTAGCGCTTTGTTCTGACTTGGTTTTCCGCTCTGAAAAAAACAAATCGCCAGAGAAAACGATTGTCGAACTTTGTCGAGTGGCGCATGAGGTTCGTGTGTTTCCATTGCTGGATGAGCATGGTGAGGTGTCGGGTGCGCTTGGTCCAACCCTATTAACACTGCAACAACAGAATTATGGCATTGAAGTGCGCGAAGTTCCTTATCGTTTGCAAAAAGGAAGTAACGCGATGTTGCGCGTATTTGTAAAAGAATGCGCTGTTTATACCGCTCGCCAATGAAAATGCGATTTCGCATTTTCAAGTGAAATGGGTATACCGAATGATTTACACGTGCATACGTTCTTTTCTTTTTCGTTTAGATCCTGAGCGCTCACACGCGTTAGCATTAAACTACCTTAAATGGTGTTTCCCGCCGTGGCGAGTCAATGCTCGCCGAAAACGTTTTCCGGATTCTCCGGTAAAATTATGGGGTTTGACTTTCCCAAATCCCATTGGATTGGCTGCGGGCTTGGATAAAAATGGTGAATATGTTGATGCTTTATTTGGATTGGGTTTTGGATTTGTTGAAATTGGCACGGTAACGCCAGAACCGCAAGCAGGTAATCCGACACCACGATTATTTCGAATACCCGAAGCACGAGCGCTGATTAACCGATTGGGATTTAACAGTCGAGGTGTGGACTATGTCATTGAACAACTAAAAAAACGAAAAATTAAAGGCATTCTGGGTGTTAATCTTGGAAAGAATCAAATGACGTCGAATGAAAATGCTTTTCAAGATTATCAAGTTGGTTTCGAAAAAGTGTATCCCTATGCCGATTACGTCACCATCAATATTTCATCACCCAATACACCCAGATTGCGTGACTTGCAGACTGAGGCTTATTTAAGTCACTTGCTAAAAAATTTAAAAGAATGCCAGTTACGTTTGCAGAAAAAATTTCAGCGTTACGTTCCCTTGCTCATAAAGATCTCGCCTGATTTAACGGATGAAGAAATCAACGTAATGGCAGATGAAATACTGGCCCAGGGAATGGATGGTGTCATTGCGACGAATACCACCCGTCACCGTTATGGTGTCGAGGGTTTAGCGCATGCGGGAGAGGAGGGCGGATTAAGCGGAGAGCCCCTTTTTCCCGTGAGTTTGCGGCTGATCAAGTGCCTGCGTCAGGCATTGGGCGATGGCTTGCCCATTGTGGCGGTGGGTGGTGTGATGTCGCCGGAACAAGCAGATCAATTTTTAAATAGCGGGGCTAATTTGGTCCAAATTTATACAGGATTAATCTACCAAGGACCAAAATTAATTTCAAGTTGCATTAAAAAAGTTCACAAAATGAGCGGCTAAGAATAATAAACAACCCCGGCTACAGCCGGGGTTTTCGCTTCGCTAATACAGCGGTGGTCTATAGTTACTGTTAGACACTTACCTTAACAGGTGACTATGATGAAGCTGAGTATATTGAGCAAGACCCTATTAGTCCTCCTATTTATCCCGTTGATGTCAAGCGCTTGGACGCGCGGAATTTATTTGACTGAATACACCTTGCAAAACACGAGAACCGCTCACCATTTGATTGAAGAAGCCAAAGCCAATGGTGTTAATACCTTTGTCGTCGACTATACCCACATGACGAAGCGTTATCGTCAAAACATTGGTTTGCTGAAAGTGAATAATATTCGCTACGTGGCGCGCATTGTGATGTTCCCGGATGGAGCGACGAGTGCTCAGTTAAATTCCCAGGCCTATTTACAAAAACGCTTTCAACAAATCATGGAAGCTGTTTCACTGGGTGCCGATGTGATTCAGCTCGATTATGTTCGTTTTAAGCCTACACAACGCCAGTCCTCTGAGAATGCAAAACAGATTTATGGGGTTATCAAGCAAGTGAAAGAATTGCTTCGAGGGAAAAACGTTGAATTACAAGTCGATATTTTTGGGGTTGCTGCCGAGCGTGAGGCTTTGGCGATTGGGCAAAATGCTGAATTGTTCGCGCCCTTATTAGATGCGTTGTGCCCGATGGTCTATCCTTCTCATTACGAGCCTTTTCGTTATCATGCGGTACGACCTTATGAAACGGTTTATCGTTCGTTGGTTTCTTTGCGTCAATTATTGAAGAATAATCCAGATGTTAAGGTGATTGCCTATATCGAGCTCTCGAATTATCGTTATTTTTTATCGCACAATGCAAAGGTCAATTATATTCAAGCACAACTCCGTGCCGTTCGTGACTCACAAGCAGACGGCTGGTATGCCTGGAGCCCACACAATCAATATGGCTTGTTATTTGCTATCCTAAGGTCGTATCATTAACCAAACCATCTTTAGGAGAAAAGCCATGGATTCTCGCAAGCAATCCTTTGACTCGACGGCTAGCACAGGCTCACCTCCTTCGTCTCGATCGCCTTCAGCCAGTTTTTCAGCTCCATCTGTTTTGTCGTCGCTTGTCCCAGGTATTGAAAATAAATTTTTTATTGATTTTGGTGAGCAATTGATGGTACTTGTTAAAGAGCGAGTTAAATCTAATCGGTATTTTAAAGCCAGCTGCTGGACACCCACTTGTTTTAATCGACATAAGATAACATTAACCTGCTTAAAAAAAATTAAGCAAGCGATAGAGGGCGCTGATATTCCACTATTGATTGAGGCGCTTCTTGCGGCACAAGAAACAAAACATTTTATCGCCCACATTCGAGCGATTACTTTAAGCGCGTATGAAAGTTCTTTTTCGCAAGATATGCAGGTGATCCTGAGAGAGAGAAACTCAGCAGCGTGGGAATATGCTTACATGCTCCTGGGTAGTGAAAATGCTGCTGATATCGTGGTAAAAAACATATCGCTTCTGCAATGTTTGCAACTTGCAAAATTGGCCTGTGAAAACAAGCAAGAAATTGAATTGCCGACTTTTAAATGTGAATAAACAATCACAGGTAAAGAGCTGCGTAGGTTGGGCTGAGCCTTCGCGAAGCCCAACTCACTCCTGGATGTTAACAAACTCATCGTGGGTTAACAGATGAAATCAAGATAGCCTCGAAAAGATACCACTTTTTAATTGCATTTTAAGATAGAAGGGGGGTGGGTTATTCATCCCGGCTAAACAAAACCATTGTTTCGATATGCGTTGTGTGCGGAAACATATCTAATACACCGACTTTCACTAATTTATAACCGAGGTTGATGAGCGCTTTCGCGTCACGTGCGAACGTGGCGGGATTGCAGGAAATATAAAGTATTTCTTTGGCTTTCCATTTTTGTATCCATGGTATCACCGTTTTGGCACCCACACGCGGTGGATCTAAGAGAATTTTATCATAAGTATTTAATGCCCATGGCGAGTTATATTCAGCTGCCGATAGGTCATCGCAATAGAAATAAGCGTTATCGATGTTATTTAAAACTGCATTTGCTTTTGCTTGTTCTACGGTAGTGAATTCGCCTTCGACGCCAACGACGTTATTGCAAAATTTTGCGATAGGGAGCGTGAAATTGCCAATGCCGCAGAATAAATCCAGTATCCGATCACTGGCTTGAACGTTTAGCCACTCAATGGCTTGCATGATCATGCGCTGATTAATACCCGCATTAACCTGTATAAATTGATGAGGCATGAATTTTAATTGGAGACCGTAATCGCTGAGTGTTTCGGTCATTAAAGGATCCGCATCGGATGGCCAATCGAGCGTTATGCTGTCCAAGCCTTTGGGTTGCAGATACAATTTAATTTTGTTTGTGTGGCAAAATTCGCGAATCTTTTTTAGATCCGATTCCGGCATGGGGGAAAGATGCCGAATAATGATAGCGGTTTCCGTTTGTGTGACAGCGATTTCCATTTGTGGGATCTGATCACGCGTGGTTAGCGCTAGGAATAAATCACTGAAGGATTCAATTAAATGGCCGATGTTTGGGTGTAATATTTCACAACGTTTAATAGCGGAGACAAAACGCCCGTTTTTTTCGCGAAATCCAACGAGCATTTGATTTTTTTTCTCAAGGTATTTCACGCTGAGGCGAGCTTTACGGCGATAACCCCATGGATGACTGGCGAGAGGAGTTAGAATTTCTTCCGGTTCAATTCCTTCACGGCGAAGAAATTCGATGACTGTTTTTTGCTTGTGTTCAATTTGGTGTTCACTGTCCATGTATTGAAGGCTGCAGCCACCGCAGATGCCGAAGTGTTTGCATTTTGGAATTTGCCGTGAAGGATGAGCTTCCAAAATTTCGTCGACCACACCCTCATCGAAATTAGCGTGACGTTTTGTGTAATGAAAATAAATGCGCTCGCCCGAGAGCGCACCTTCGATAAAAGTTGTTTTACCATCGATGCGGGCAATACCGCGGCCATCATGGCTAAGGTGTTCAATCCGTGTTTCTTTGAGAGGCTTTGTAGTCATTGTCGTCTTTTGTTATCAGTTATTTCCCAAATCACTGTACTCGAGTACGTTAAGCTATAGACAACCTTCTTATTACCTGGGCACAATAGACTTTTTAGGCCGAGGAAGGCAGTTACATGAATATACTAATTGCCATCGTAGGCTCAATCGTGGCTATTTTCGGGATCATTATCCTACATGAATTGGGCCATTTTGTCGTTGCACGTCTTTGTAGCATCAAGATACTTCGTTTTTCAATCGGATTCGGTAAAGCCATTTACAAATGGACAGGCAAACGTGGCACGGAATACATTCTGGCAATCCTTCCGCTCGGCGGTTATGTAAAGATGTTGGGTGAGGGTGATGAAGTCACCACGCCTGAAGATGCGCATCAAGCCTTTAATCAAAAGCCAGTCCTGACTCGAATGGCTGTGGTTGTTGCCGGTCCATTGGTTAATTTTTTATTGGCCATCATCGCCTTTTGGGGTGTTTATTTTATTGGGGTTTCTCACACTAAACTGGTGATTGGTGAGGTCATCCCGCATTCCATTGCGGCTAAAGCCGGTGTGGAATCGGGTGACCAAGTGCTAAGTATAGATGGGGTGAAAATGCCTAACTGGGAGCGTGCCGTGATGGCAGTGATCACGCATTTGGGTGGGCGTGACACCATGACCTTGACGGTCAAACCAGCCAAGTCAGATCAGGCAACCAATCGTGTATTGAATTTAAGTGCTTGGCGCATTGATCGCCGTAATCCAGATTTTTTCAAAAGCTTAGGTTTTTATCCTTATCAGCCGAAAATACCCGCGGTCATTGCTAGGATTGATGAGAATTCCCCTGCGGCGAAAGCTGGTTTAGCGCCGGGCGATGTTATTCTTGCGATAAATGGGCAGTCGGTGAATGACTGGGAAAATATTTTATCCCTGGTAAGAACGAAACCGGGCAAACAGATTATCCTGACAATTCAGCGGCAAAACAAGCGATTGCAGCAGCCTGTTCTGGTTGGAAGTGTCCAACAGGGATCCAAGCAAATCGGTCACTTGGGCATTTTGTCTCAGTCGCCGGTTTGGCCAGCTTCGATGATCGAGCATGCTCAATACACAGCGTTAACTGCGTGGGTTCCAGCCATGGAACAGACCTGGATGCTGACACGCTTTAACTTCATTGTGGTCGTAAAAATGATCTCAGGGAAAATTTCGGTCCATGCTTTAGGGGGGCCGATTACCGTCTTCCAGGCAGCTGGAAAAGCTTCGCAGGCTGGCTGGCAGGTTTATCTCGGCTTTATTGGCTTTATCAGCCTAACCATTGGGTTCATCAACTTATTGCCCATTCCCGGCTTGGACGGTGGGCATGTTTTGTTTCAAGTCATTGAAGGGATTTTCCGACGCCCGGTCCCAGAGAGAATTCAGATGATTGGCCTTAGTATTGGAATGATTTTCCTTATTTTTTTAATGGTACAAGCCACCATCAACGACGTGATACGCCTATTTGTGGGCACCTAATTATTAAGATCCCTCGGGTTTAATCAAGGTGTTTATTCAGCTATTTTAACTTTGCGAGAAGGGTTCTCCTCATCGCGCTCTTTTCTCAAGACCCTGTAAGCCATGTCTCAAAAAAATGAAAGAGACTGCTGTAATTAATTTTTTGCGTTTGTTAATGGAAGGCTGATGTGATCGTTATAAGTCTATGAATTTTTGTGAATAGATAACCTTTGGGGGGCTTAGAATAGGGGTCAAAATTGGATTTCTATTTTTGAGTCCCTTGTTATATAGCCTCGCTATGTTAATGTAAAAGCTCGCCTTAATTAGTCTCAGGATGTAAAGGTGGTTTTACAGGATGTTAAGCCGCCAAAAAAGACCAAAAGGTGTTTTGTATAACTAATTTGATCACGGAGGATCTGGTCATGAGAAAAGCACTTGCTAGTGTCGTCGTAATTGTGTTTGCTGGCTTGTTGTGTACAAGTCTGTTAACTATATTCACTGGTAGTTCGGTAAATAGCCGTTATTTGAACAGCCAGTCGTTGCAATACCCATACTATATGTCATATTAAGCTGCAAACTATTTCGACACTTTAAAAAATGCTAAGCCCGCCACTCCCTAAAAAAGAGTGGCGGTTTTTTTTGGCTTGCATATTACCAATAATTTTCGCACAATGTCTTTGGCGGTGGTCGCCTAATTCATATGCATAAGGATAATTGCCATGATGAAAAAGCACTTGCTTAACTTTCTGCTGGTTGGATTTTCTGCATTATTAGTGACAGGCTGTCACAACTCAGGCACAGGAGATCAGTCCTCTCAATCCTTTAAGGGCACGGTCGCGTGTTCGAATAATGCTTTTCTTAGAAAATATGATTGCTCGTTAAAACGAGTCGAGACGGCAGCGGAACATGGTGATCCCGATGCGGAATACGCCCTAGGTTACATGTATTTTTATGGAATTGGTACCGTTCGTGATACTGAGGCTGCTAAGTTGTGGATTCAACGTGCAGCAGCGCAGGGTCAGCCGCTGGCGATTAAAGCAAAACACATCTTGAATCCCGGCGCTGGTATTGCTTCTGGCTCCGGTTCGCGCTCAAGTGCTGGTGGAAGTGCAAATGCACAGCCAGAAAGTGGCCCCGCTGGCGCACAAGCCCAAACCGCGAACGATCAACCAGTCGATGTTCAGAAAGCCAATTCACGCAAACCAACGAAAGCGCTCAATCAATATCTACCCGCCTATAAAAAATCGCATCCAGCACCAACGGCCACAGACGGTAATAAAGTTACACCACCTCCCATGAGTGAAGCCACACAGCAATTATTGCGATCGGATGGGCACTTTGCGCTGCAGCTGATGGCCAGTGTTAACCTTAAAGCCGTACAATCGTTTATTCATCGACACCACCTTGTGGGTAAGGTCAGTACTTACACGGCTCAATATCATGGTGGTAAATGGTATATGGTGGTTTTTGGCTCTTATGCGACGGCTGCCGATGCCAAGGCTGCGGTTAATCAGTTGCCTGGCGATATTCAAGCGTTGCATCCATGGGTTAAATCATTCCATGTGATTAAGCAGCAGATTCGCAGTAATCGAATCGGTTGATTGTTGAAGTGTGGGATTAAATGTCAGAGCACATCGCAACTGTTCGTTGGGAGCGGAAAACACAGGATTTTTCAATAAAAACCTATAACCGTGAACACCTTTGGGACTTTGGTCATGGTAAGACGCTGGAAGCGTCGGCAGCGCCTGCTTATCAAGGGGATCCGACCTGTGTGGACCCTGAGCAAGCGTTTGTGGCAAGTCTATCGAGTTGCCACATGTTGACTTTTCTTGCCATCGCGAGCACTAAGGGCTTTATTATTGATCGTTATGTGGATCATGCCGTGGGTATTTTGGGTAAGAACGCTGAAGGAAAAATGGCATTGACTGAGGTTACTCTTAAGCCTGAGATTAGCTTCAGCGGTGATAAGAGGCCGGATGCAGCTGCATTACATCAACTGCATGAAATGGCCCATAAAAACTGCTTTATCGCGAACTCGGTCACCACGAAAGTGAATGTCGACTAATCCACTGAATTCATTGCTGTCTCGTTGCAACCCTAGCCCGGTATGAAATATCTGGGCTGGCAGACTGTGGGTTTTCGCTTATAGCGTCGGGCTTTTAATTTCGATAGAATGTTTTAGATTTCTGACCTAATGAGTTTTGGATAAGCGGAAAATGACAAAACCGAAGAGAATAAGCTCATGTATTTAAGACGTATCAAGCTTGCTGGATTTAAATCGTTCGTGGATCCAACACCCATCCCCGTTCGTGGCAACATCAGCTCGATTGTAGGACCGAATGGCTGTGGTAAATCCAATGTCGTTGACGCGATTCGTTGGGTGATCGGTGAGATTTCAGCAAAGCAGCTGCGTGGCCAGTCGATGACGGATGTCATTTTTAATGGTACCACACAGCGAAAGCCGGTGGGAAAAGCGTCGGTGGAGCTGCTGTTCGATAATGAAGATGGGCGTGTGGGAGGTGAGTATGCCCAGTATGCCGAAATCGCGGTGCGACGTGAAGTCGAGCGTGATGGGCAATCGTCTTATTTCATCAATAATGTTCATGTGCGTCGTCGTGATATCATCGATTTATTTTTGGGGACTGGTCTAGGACCTCGCAGCTACGCGATCATCGAGCAAGGGATGATTTCGCAATTGATTGAAGCCAAACCGGAGGAAATGCGGGTTTATATCGAAGAAGTAGCGGGCATTTCAAAATACAGAGAACGTCGTCGTGAAACTGAAAATCGAATGCAGCATACACAGGAAAATCTTGATCGGTTAAACGATATTCGTGAAGAGTTAGACAAGCAATTGCGTCACTTGAAGCGACAAGCCAGCGCGGCCGAGCGATACAAAGTATATAAACAGGAAGAGCGCTTGTTGACGTCTCAGATTAAAGCGTTGCAGTGGAAAGCCTTGGAGGAAAAAAGGGTTCAGCAAGATCAGCTCATTAGTGATCAAATGCTTGTGCGAGAAGAAAAGCGCAGCCAGCAAAGTCAGTTAGGCACAGAGATCGAAAAAAATCGCGCCTTGTTGACGGAATTTACCGAAAACGCCCATACGATACAAAAATCATTTTATGAATTAGGGGCTGAAATTGCGCGCATTGAGCAGCGCATCAAAGATCACGAAGAGCAATCGAAACGTTGGGAGCGGGAACTCGAAGAGAGTCAAGCGTTGCGCCAAGAATTGCAGGATAATACTTTTGAATGCGAGCAGCAAATCAAAGAATTAAAATCAGAAATTTCTCAATTACAGCCCCAGGCTGAAAAAAGCCAAGTGGAAGCATCCAAGCTTGAAGAATTGCATGATCGCGCGGAAGCGGAATTAAATCAATGGGAAAAAGAATGGGAAGCGTTCCAACATCAAACATCCGAAACGTCGCGAAATGCGGAAGTTTCTCGAACGAAGATCGAGCACTATCAGCAGCAAATGATTGAGCTGGCCAATCGTAAATCCGATTTAACAAAACATCTCGAAGAATTGCAGGTGCATCAATTACAAAACGAAATTGATCCAATCACTTCAAATGCGAATACCATTGATCAACGCTTGCAAGAAACCACACTGCAATTGCAGTCTTACGCGGATGAGATCGCGAATTTGCGTCAAATGAATCAAACGATGAATGTCGAATTACAAACCATGCGTCGCGATTTACAGGGTTTTGAATCACGTCGTGCCTCGCTGGATGCCTTGCAGAAATCAGCCTTAGGAGCAGAAGACGAAGAGGCGAACCATTGGTTATCGAGCCGAGGGTTAATCGAAAAACCTCGTTTAGGCCATTCCATGCGTGTGCACACGGGTTGGGAATTGGCCGTTGAGACGGTAATGAATGGTTATTTTGACGCGGTTTGTGTCGATGCCGTTGACTCATTTATCGAGGAAATGGAAAATTTGACAAAGGGACAAGTCACGTTGTTCGAACGGCAGACACCAGCGTCTGCGATTCCATCGTTAAGCGCGAAAACACTCCTGAGTTACGTGGATTCCGATTCTCCCTTGCAGTCTTGGTTAGCGAATGTATACGCCGTTGACTCCATTGAAAATGCGAAAGCGTTTCGTCGTCAATTGCGCAATCATGAATCCGTTGTAACCAAAGAAGGCGTTTGGATGGGTGTTAACTGGGTGCGTGTTTCGAAACAGCAAAATCCGCAAAGTGGATTTTTGTTACGGGAACAGCAGCTTAATCAATTGAATCGTGAGTTGGAACAATTAACCACGCAATTTGAATCCAAGCAAAAACAATTAGAAACAAGCGAAGCACGTTTAAATCAACTGGAAATGGAACGTGATGTTGCGCATCAACGACATCAAACCATGATGCTTGAAGTGACAGACGTTCAAAAGCAATTAAGTGCAAAGCAGACACATTTAAAAGACACATTAGAAAGACAAACTCGTTTGCAGGCATCGTTAAGTGAATGCGAGGAGCAGATCAAAAAAATCGAACAAACCTTGTTGCAGTCTCGTTCAGATTGGGACAGTTACCAACACACGCAACAAGACCAAAGTGAAAAGCGGTATCAAATGCTGGAGCAGCGCGATACCTGTCGTGATCGGCTGCGCGAGTTGCGCGAGAAAGTTCAAGAGCAGCGTAAAAAAGCCGATGAGTGCGTGGTTCGACTCTCTGCCAACGAAAGTCAGTTTGCCTTATTGGAGCAAACGTTATCACGGTATAATCGACAAATAACACAATTAAACGAACGATTTGAAACATTGAGTGATCATTTATCCCAGAAAGACGCGCCGATTGAGGCCATGCGAACAGAATTGCAGGCGCATTTGAGTAGACGCTTAAAAATCGAAACGGATTTGCGTGAAGCGGAAGGTAAGGTTGATCAGGTTAATCAGTCAAGGCAAGAACTGGAAAAGAAGCAATCGGCCATCCAAAAAGAAATAAATGATATCCAAGCTCAGCTTGAAGAATTGCGCATGGAGCGACAAACCATTTTAGTTCGACAAACCACGATTCAAGAGCAGCTCAAAGAAAATAGTCTTGAGTTGCAAGCTGTCGTCGAGAATTTGCCACTTGATGCAACCATTCTGAATCAAGAAGAAAAATTATCTGAAGTCGCTAAGCAATTAGAACGTTTGGGGCCAATTAATTTAGCGGCGATTAAGGAATACGATAGTACGAATGAGCGTAAAACTTATTTGGATAAGCAAAATCAGGATTTGATGGAGGCCTTGAGCATTCTGCAAGAGGCAATCCGAAAAATTGACCGTGAAACACGGGTAAAATTCCAAGAAACATTCAATAGGATCAATGAAAATTTTCAGCATTTATTCCCAAAAATTTTTGGTGGTGGGCAAGTGGCGTTAGAAATGACGGAAGAAGATCTTTTAACGACAGGTATTATTGTTCGTGCGCAACCGCCGGGGAAACGAAATTCAACCATTCATATGTTATCCGGTGGTGAGAAGGCATTGACGGCTATCGCCCTCGTGTTTTCGTTGTTCCAACTTAATCCCGCGCCTTTTTGTATCTTAGACGAAGTGGATGCGCCGCTTGATGATGTGAATGTGGGGCGTTTTTGTAGTTTGGTGAAGGAAATGTCAAAAACCGTTCAGTTTCTCATTATTAGTCACAATAAAGTAACGATTGAAATGGCCGATAACCTGATGGGGGTGACCATGCAGGAACCCGGTGTTTCACGCATTGTTTCTGTTGATATGCATGAGGCATTGGATATGGTTGAGGCGGCCTAGAAAGGAGCACCTATGCTTTTGCTCGCCTTTTTTTTAGCAGTTATTGCGGTTATTGTTGGTTTTTATATTTATCGCAATAAACATCATGCCGGACAAGCCACACGCCGGCGTCATCAACGTGAGCCTCAATTTATTCTTCAGAATGAAAAAACAGTGGAATTTAATGCAAATGCTGATGAGGCGTTAGGTTTGATTCGCCCGCTGCGGTCAGCGGAAAACGGACAAAAGCCTGCTAAAGCAAAATTAAATTCTCCCGCGGATTTTGTTTTCTTCCACGTGGTGGCCCCAAAGGAATTTCCATTTGGTGGTTATGAGTTGTTACAGACGATCTTGTCGAACGGATTGCGTTATGGTGATTTAAATATCTTTCATCGGCATGAAACCAAAACAGGACGCGGTCATGTTTTATTTAGTCTTTCTTCCATTAATAAGCCTGGTACCTTTGATCTGCCAAAAATGGGTAGCTATACCTGCCCCGGATTAACACTTTTTATGGTTCTTCGCGATGTCGCCGATCCGATGTTGGCTTTTGACACCCTCCTTGAAACCGCTCGCCAACTGGCTGAAGATTTAGGTGGCGAAGTATGGGATGATCGTCGGCAACCTTTAAACATGGATAAAGTGGCTCAGATCCGATCTCGAATTCGTGAGTTTGAGGCATCGCAGCGTACCCGGGACTTTTTTGATACGCCAGAATTAGAATCTCAAGGCGAATAACCGTGGCTGTTTCACAAGACGTTCGCAAAAAAATTGAGAAACTGCGGAAAGAAATTAATGAACACAATTATCGTTATTACGTTTTGTCACACCCTTCTATTCCCGATTCCGTTTACGATGATTTGTTCCAGCGGCTAAAAAAACTTGAATCAGAACACCCCGAGTTCATTACCAAAAACTCACCGACGCAACGTGTTGGTGCAAAACCACTTAAAGGTTTTCAATCGGTGCGGCACGAAATTCCCATGTTATCGTTGGATAATGTATTTGATGAAAAAGAATTGCGTGAATTTGATGTGCGTGTACACCAACGATTGGAAACGGATGATCCGATTGTGTATGCTTGCGAACCAAAACTTGACGGTGTTGCAATTAGTCTTCGCTATGAGCGGGGAGAATTGATTCGCGCCGCAACCCGTGGTGATGGGACCATGGGTGAAGATGTCACGCAAAATGTTCGCACCATCGAATCGGTGCCGCTCACTTTACGTGGAGATGATTTTCCTGATGTTTTAGAAGTGCGTGGTGAGGTGTTAATGCCGTGCAAGGGATTCGAAAAACTAAATCGTGAAGCTGAAAAACGGGGAGAAAAAACTTTCGTGAATCCACGTAATGCAGCTTCAGGCAGTTTACGTCAACTCGATCCAACAATAACTGCTGCACGGCCATTAATTTTTTATGCGTATTATATTGGTGCGTTTGAAGGTGGCTGCTTGCCTGCAAAACACAGTGAACGATTGGAAAAATTTAAGCATTGGGGATTGCCGATACCACCTGAAACCAAAGTAGTCACTGGCGTAGAAGGCTGTATCAATTATTACGAGACACTGTCTCAGCGTCGAGAAAAATTACCGTTTGAATTGGATGGGGTTGTTTACAAAGTGGATTCGCTGGAGTTGCAAAAACAATTAGGGTTTGTTTCGCGAGCACCTCGCTGGGCCATTGCGCATAAATTTCCGGCGCAAGAAAAAATAACCCTGTTAAAGGCGATTGAATTACAAGTGGGTCGAACGGGAGCCGTGACGCCGGTTGCTCGTTTGGAGCCAGTTTTTGTGGGTGGTGTCACGATTAGCAACGCGACCTTGCATAATTTTGATGAAGTGTATCGTAAAGATATTCGGATTGGTGACACGGTTGTTGTACGACGCGCGGGAGATGTGATTCCTGAAGTGGTGAGTCCTATTTTGGAAAAACGTCCAAAAGACGCGAAAAAAATTGCTTTGCCGACACACTGTCCCATTTGCCATTCGGAAGTGATTAAAACCGAAGGGGAAGCCGTGGCTCGTTGCATGGGTGGGCTTTATTGTCCAGCACAATTAAAAGAAACGATTAAACATTTTGCCAGCCGACGTGCCATGGATATTGAAGGTGTGGGTGATAAGTTAATTGATTTATTGGTGGACGAGAAAATTATTCGTGATGTGGCTGATTTATACGAATTAAATCAGAAAACACTTTCTGAGTTGCCGCGCATGGGTGAGAAATCAGTGGAAAATATTATGACCGCGGTTGAGAAAAGTAAACGCACTACATTTCCACGATTTTTATATGCCTTGGGTATACGTGAGGTGGGAGAGGCGACGGCGCTTGCATTGACGCGTCATTTTCATGATATTCACGCGTTAATGAAGGCTTCCCGGGAGGAGTTGCAAAGGGTTTCAGACATCGGGCCGATCGTGGCTGCACACATCCTTGGTTTTTTTCATCAAAAGCACAATCGTGAATTGATTGATAAACTGATCAAGCTGGGTATCCGTTGGCCGCAAACGACAAGCCATGTTCGATCAATCCTTTTAGGAAAAACGTTTGTATTAACCGGATCATTATTGAGTATGACGCGAGAAGAAGCAAAAGAAAAGATTATTGCTTTGGGTGGGATCACCAGTGAAAGTGTGTCGAAAAAAACAGATTATGTGGTCGTTGGTGAAGAGCCGGGCAGTAAATTTGAAAAGGCAAAAAAATTAGGCGTCAGCATCATCGATGAAAAGGTGTTTCAGGAATTGTTGAAAAACTAAAATTAAGCTGAGTTTTGGATTTGTTGGGCTTCGCGAAGGCTCAGCCCAACCTACTTGCTACTTGCTTCGCCGCCTTCTTCGCGTAAGGCTTCAAGCGTTTATTTTTCAGGCGTCAAACTACCGCCGATGATGCGGTTGCAGTTTCCTTTTAGGACATACATCCATTCGGATTTGGATCCGTCTGTTTTAGATTGTCCTGCGCAGGCATGTTTTGGCGTACCGCAATCGTTCTTTTTCGCTTTCACGATTCCATAGCATTTTTCAACTTTTTTACTAGGGCTTGCTGCAATTGCCACATCGGCGACGAGGCTAGTGCCAAGCACAGCAGCGATCACGGCGGTGGCTATTTTTGTATTTTTCATGGTTTCTCCTTGTTGTTCATGAAAGTGACTTTTATGTTAAGATGTAATCGAGGATAGTTCAACAAGGGAATGTTCATGATTCGTTTTATTGGCAGGCTGATTCGGCCTTTTCTTTGGTCCTTAGATTATCTAAGACCATTGGCGGATTTAGTGGCTCGCTGCTGGGTGGCTTGGATCTTTTTTAAAGCGGGCCTAGTTAAAATTCAAGCCTGGCAGGCGACTATTAATTTATTTACCTATCAGTATCAAGTCCCGTTGCTCTCGCCTGGGGTTGCAGCAGCCCTGGGAACTGCGGCGGAGTTGATTTTACCAGTCTTATTAACCATTGGTTTGGGCGGAAGAATAATGATATTTATTTTTTTCGTGTACAACATTATCGCCGTTGCCTCGTACCATTTTTTATGGACGCCCGATGGTTGGGACGGTTTAGCGCAACACATTAACTGGGGTATTTTGCTTGCGCTCTTAATGACCCACGGCCCCGGCAAACTGTCACTGGATCATTGGATTCGACGGCATCATGGCCACCATTTGGCTTGAGCGAAACACGCTAGCGTTTGACTTTACCTTATAAAATTTTTATCATCTCCTTAACGAGAACAAAAGGAGGACGATATATGTTAACGCGCAGTCAACGTAAAACCTATGAGTTTGTGAAAGAGTTTGTTGAGCAAAAGGATTATTCACCCACGGTTGCTGAAATTGCGCGGGGTATCGGTATCCGCTCGCGTGGTGTGGTTCACCGCTATTTAAAAGTACTCGATGAGAAAGGCTATATTCGCTTACTGCCCAATCGCCATCGGAATATTCAAATGTTGGAGCATGACCCTTCGATGTTGATCCCCTTGGTGGGGAGTATTGCGGCGGGTCGACCGATTGAGGCCATTCAATCGAATGAAAGTATCAACGTGGCCAGCGTATTTTTAGGACCGAATCGTTACGCGCTTCGTGTGAAGGGTGATTCAATGGTTGACGAAGGTATTTTTGATGGGGATATCGTTATCTGTGAACGTCGATCGGAAGCTAAAAATGGTGAAATAGTGGTAGCGCTGGTCGATCAAGATCAAGCGACGTTAAAGCGTTTTTATTATCATTCCGATGAAACCGTGAGTTTAGTTCCAGCGAATGCTGCCCATCAGCGAATGGTTTACCTGGCTTCGCGTGTTCAAGTGCAAGGCATTTATATCGGATTGTTACGCTTTTGTAAGGCTCATCAAACAGTGGAAAAAGCACAGCACAGTCTTGTCGGATAGTTTTTAATAAATACCCCGCGGCAAGCCGTAGGGGTATTCTTTTGAGTTTTTTATTAATTGTTTTATGTTTTAGAAATTGTTAATATCGGCTGAAAGCTTGCAGAGTGACAAGGAGAGTTTCAAATGTGTTCATTTACTTCTTTTCGATTTTTTCGCTACGCAATTGTTTTAGTGTTGAGTTCTTTTTATGAGAATAAGAGTGGACTATTTCTTTTGCAGTAAGACGAGATACCCTTCCACGGGTTTGTTATGCTGGTTGCGAAGGATACTGTTATTAAAGCAGCAAGTGTGAAAATTATTTTGTTTGATTAAGGATTCAATATATGCTTTGGTGTGGGCATAACGAATCGTTTGTTGTAATTCGTATTGGTCTTTGTTGCTTTTCTCTACGGTAAAAGCAAAATAACCGTTTTTAGTAAGCGCTGCAGTGGCATTTTTAAAAATGTCGTCCAGATTTCCGATGTAGGCAAATACGTCCGCAGCGATGATTAAATTCAAATCCTGATAGTCGCGCAAGGCCGATTCGAGCGTTTTGTTTTCGAGTTTATCGTAGATTTTTTTACTTTCAGCCACCGTGAGCATGTTCGCTGATACGTCGACTCCAATCAGCGTTTTTGCCAAGGATTCGACATACTCTCCGCAAAGACCCGTCCCACAGCCCAAATCGAGTATTGTCCATTCGGGGTTTTCAACATTCGCTTCAAGCATAATCGCTTTGTAAAGCTCTTGTGGAACACGGTAATTTAAATGCAGTGTTAAGTGTTTGTCGTAATAAGGCGCATATTGATTGAATAAATGTTCGGTGTATTCGATCGGCGCTGATTCGGCAATGTGTTTATTTTTTAGAGCAGACAAGATGTGTTTTATTTCGTTGTCGTTTGGTTTTTGAGTCAAGGCCATTTCATAATGTTTAATGGCGGCTGCCGTTTTGGATTGTTTTAAATAAATGGAGGCGATGTTTAAATGGGCTTCTGTGTAGTCGGGCTTTATTTTTATAGCTTGATTGAGATAGTCGAGCGCTTCTTTATGCCGTTCTTGATACATCATTAAAACGCCAATGTTATAATAGGTTTCAATGGTTGGTTTTTTTTCCAGTTGTTGCATGAAATACATGAGTGCTTCTTTGTGATCGCCAATTTGTATATAGGTTGTAGCAAGGTGTTCGTAACAATGGGGATCGCTGCAATTTAAAGCGATGGCGTAAGTTAAATGAGAGATAGCTTCCTCGTAATTTTTAATTTTAAGATAAGCAAGGCCAACACTGTGATGGGTATCCGCGTGATCGGGCTCTAGCTTCAAGCGTTTTTCATAATAAAGAATAGCTTCTTCATAGTGGCCACGGTGCAAATGGATATGCGCCAATTGAGATAAAGCCACAACCACGTGAGGCCCGTGTGAAATGGCTTTTTTAAGGGCGCCTACTGCCTGGTCGTATTCACCGAGTTCAGTCAGTAGCCGACCGAAATTAAAATACACCTCGGGTAAGTCGGGATTAATTTCCATGGCTTTTTGATACGTTTTTTTTGCTTCGTCGATTTTCTTTTGCCGATAAAAACAATTCGCGAGATTGGTGAAGGCAACCGCAGAATAGGGATCTAATTTGATCGCATGGTCATACACAAGGGCGGCTTGAGGATATTTTCCTAAGCGGCATAAGACATTCCCTTTGCTACTGTAAAAAGAACCATTTTTTGGATTTTGCCGAATCGCGAGGTCGAGGTGGTTAAGCGCCTCATCGTACTTTTGCAGTTGAGACAGAAGCACGCCTGCCAGGTGATACACATCCGGCTGGTTTGGATCTTCCTTGAGTAGGCTGCGGTAGCTCTCGAGAGCTTCTTCAAGTCTTCCTTGTTGATGAAGCGCGTGTGCGCGTTCCAGAGACTTGTTCATCGTGGGTTTGCTTTATGGCCTTACTTAATTGATAGACTGTCATCGCGTAGATTATACGGGGATTATACCGCATTATCACTTGAAAGTTGTGGAAGGTGAGCCAATATTCTGGGTCCTTTTCATTTTTTAACTCCACGACCGCGGCTTTCATCTGATCAGGATAGGAGGTTTCTGTCTTTATTCCTTTATTTTTCAGTTGATTAATGGTAAGACGTGGCCTGGCCCGATCGGAGATGACTGCAGAGTCAATCGTGGCCATTTTATTGATGGGGCTTGCGATAGGAGCGTCTGGTTTCCAGCCATGGAGTTTGAGGTAGTTGGCGACACTGGCCATCGCATCAGAATCGTTTTTCATGAGGTTTGCTGGACCGTGTTGTTGGTAGTTCACCGCATATTCACGGTAATCGCTGGGCATGAATTGCGGAATACCAATCGCTCCGGCGTAAGAACTCTTTAAATCAAAAATCGAAAATCCCTTTTCCTTGGTAAGGAGGAAAAGCTGGGACAATTCACGGGTGAAAAAACGCTCCCGTGGTGGATAATAAAAAGCGAGAGTAGACAAAGCGTCCAAGACTGAATAAGAACCTGTTTGGGTGCCGTAATCGGTTTCAACACCCAGGATAGCTAAGATGATATGGGGTGGAATACCGTAGCGTTTTTGTATTTGGGCCAATACTTTTTCGTGTTGGTTCCAGTAAGCAACACCATCGGTAATTCGTTTCTTGGTAATGAAATGGGCACGATAAACGTTCCAGGGTTTTTTTTCGTAGGGATGGGTGATTTTGGCGATGACTTCTTGATTGTATTTTGCTTTTTCAAGAATCGCGTTAACTTGGCTTTGGTTAAAATGATATTTTGTTGCCATGTAATTAACGAATTGCTTGGATTTTATTTCTGAAGCAGTGGGCGTAGTCGAATCAAGCGCAAACGCATTGAGAGAAAAGAAAAGCAATGAGAGTAATGAGACTCTAAAGATCCGTTTGAATTTTATTTCCATCATGACTCCTTACTAGCTAGTCCATAATTTTCGGTGTGTGTGTATTGACATGATTATACCAAATCCTGCCATCATTGTGACAATAGAACTGCCGCCATAACTAATCAAGGGCAAAGGAACACCGACGACGGGCAATAGGCCAACCACCATGCCGATGTTAACAAAAGTGGATAAGATAAAAGTGAGTGAAAGGCTGCCGGCTAATAGTCGAGAGAAGGTGTCTTGCGCCTGATTGCTGATGTACAAGGTGCGAATAAAGATGGCCAGAAAGATCGTCATTAAAATCAAACAACCCAGAAAACCGAGCTCCTCTGCGTTGACAGCAAAAATAAAATCCGTCATGTGTGCCGGTAAAAATGACAGGTGAGACTGTGTGCCGTGTAACCATCCTTTTCCAAAAAAGCCTCCGGATCCAATAGCGATTTTGGATTGAATAATGTGATAGCCGCTGCCCAGAGGATCCCGTTCGGGATTGATGAAGGTGAGTACGCGTTCTTTTTGATAAGTATGCATAAAATGCCATAAAATCGGCGTACTTAATGCGCCTAACCCGATCAACGTTAAAATCAATCGCCAGCTAAGACCAGCAAGAAAGAGAACACAAACGCCGGAAATCCCAATCATGATAGCCGTACCGAGATCCGGTTGCTTCGCAATCAGTAAAACGGGGATCAGTAGCATCATCACGGAGGCGATTAGGGGAGCTAGGTGTGGTGGCAATTCTTTATCACTGAAGTAACGAGCCAACATCATGGGCATGACCAGTTTCATCACTTCGGAAGGCTGAAAGTGGAAAAATCCAACGTTAAGCCATCGTCGAGCACCTTTGTCGACATGGCCAAAAAATACAACGATGATGAGCATGAGTAAAATGCCAGCAAACACCCAGGGTGCCCAATCGTAGTAACGTTTGGGTGGGATTTGGGCAAAGAGAAATAAAATAGCAAAGCCGATGATAACGCGCAGTAGTTGTTTCCATAGAATAGCCCCACTTTCATTGCTTGCACTGAACAAAATAAAGAGACCAAAACCGATAATCAGGATCAGTAAAAACATCAAAGGTGGATCGAGGTGCAGCGAATACCAACGTAAACTTTTCGTTCTTCGTTTTATCAAGCGCGAATCATATAAATGTTTAGGGAGACGAGGGTTCATTTGGGTTTTTCAGCCATGGGTTGAATCGGGTTAAAATAATATCGCATAATTTGTCCCGCCATGCTATCGGCTAATGCACTGTGTTCAACGACGACAGCGATTGCAATTTGTGGGTTATCGACCGGAGCAAACGCGATAAATAAATGATTATTTCGAAGTTGTTTTGGAATATTGGTTCGGCTTTCATCTTCATCACGCGAATGCCCATAAACTTGCGCCGTTCCCGTTTTTGCCGCGATGGTGAAGTTGCTGTGCGGGCCAAAATAATAAGCAGTGCCCAATTTACTGACCACGCCTTGCATGGCTTGTATCACCGTATTCCAATTATTCGGATTATGAAGGGTTACGGGGGGTTCAGGTGTGGGTTGGGTCACTTCCATTGTCCCATCGGGTGAAACGGCTTTTAGAAGTAAATACGGTTTAAAGCGCTTACCACGGTTGGCAATGGTGGAGACGGCTTGCGCTAACTGAAGTGGCGTAACGAGCAGAAAACCTTGGCCTATGCCAATTTCGATCGTGTCCCCGGTATACCAAGAGTGACCTTTTGCACCCATTTTCCAGGCTGGACTAGGAACAAGTCCAGGCACTTCTTCGGGCATGTCTATTCCAGTGAGCTGCCCGAAAGCGAAGTCTTGCAAGACTTGATCTAATCGATCCACACCCATGTTAACGGCGAGACTGTAGAAGAAGATGTCACAAGAGGCCATGATAGCCGTGGCCATGTTGACCCAGCCATGACCGCCTTTTTTCCAATCGCGGTAAACGTGTTCCGTGTTGGGAAGCTGGAACCACCCGGGATCAAAGATTTGGTAACTGGGCGTGATAATCCCTTCGTCTAAACCTTTGAGCGCAAAAAAAGGCTTGATGGTCGATCCAGCAGCAAATTGTCCGCGAATGGCGCGATTATAAAGTGGATGCAATGGGGAATTGAGCAATTCCTGGTAGCTCTGCTGGCTCAACCCCGATACAAATGGATTGGGATCGTAGCTGGGTTTGCTGACCAGGGCGAGCACTTGGCCGGTTTGCACTTGTAAGACGACGATGGCACCGCTTTCGTTGCCAAGCACTTTTTCGGCTTCTTCTTGCAGCTGACTGTCGATGGTGAGGTAAAGTGTTTTGCCGGGCTTGGGTAATGTTTCTTCGAGTGGTCGGATGATTCGTCCGCTCGCGTCGATTTCGGCTTCTTCGGAACCCATGAGGCCATGCAATTCTTTTTCATAATATTTTTCAATGCCCATTTTTCCAATGTCGGCATCGGATAAATAATTATTGTCATCGACTTTTTGTAATTCGTATTGGTTAATGCGTCCGACATAGCCCAATACATCACTCACGAAATTACCCAGCGGGTAATAACGCATCATGTGTGTTTCAATTAAAACGCCCGGAAATTGGTATTGGTCAACGTAAAAGCGTGCGACTTCTTCATCGCTTAATTTAAGCTTTAATGGAACGGGTTGGAAAGGCCGATATTGAGCGAGGGTATGATGAAACTGACGGATGTCTTGTTGGCTGATTGGAATAATGTTACCGATTTTTTCGATGAGTTGATCGAGGTTTTTAATTCCATTTGGAATAATCGCTAAGGTGTAGGTGGGGATGTCTTTAGCCAGTAAGACGCCATTTCGATCATAAATCAGGCCACGATTTGGCTCGATTGGAATAATGTTGACAATGTTGTGCTGGGATAAGGTTGAATAAAAGTGATGATGAATAAGCTGTAGCACAATCAGTCGGGTGATTAAAATAAGGAAAAGCAAGGAAATAATAATCAATGAGGCCAACGTTCGATTGTGAAAAAGATGCGTTTCTTTGATGTGGTTCTTAATCGCAAGCTGTTTTTTGATCATGGTGGCTCGCTATCCTTATGCGGGTAAGACCGTTTTTAGCCTTTATGTTGTTTCCGTGAATCTTTAACCACTTGCCAAAGCTTTTCTAAGCTATAAAAATCACGAGTTTCTTGAAGCATGATGTGAATAATGACGTCTTGCAAGTCGATCAGAATCCACTCGGCGCTTTCCAAGCCTTCGACGCCCAGGGGTTGCACTTCATGTTCTTTTGATTTCATGACGACTTTATCGGCCAGTGCGCTTCCGTGGCGCCTTGAGGTTGCGGTACAGATAATCATGCGATCGGCGATATCGGTCAGTGCGGTGATGTCTAACTCAGTAATCGCTAAGCCTTTATGGTCATCCAGGGTATCGATGACCAGTTGTGTCAGTTGGTCGGTGTCTATCATTGCAGTTGTCATTCTTTGGCCCCATGAAAAGCGTTAATCATATAATTGTTCCCCTTGTAAAACAATCAATATTAGCGAAGCGAAAACCCTGGCTTTAGCCGTGGTTACCGTGTGCGATGGGGGATTCTCAACGAAAGCGCCTGGCGCATCATACCCATGAGATTCATTTTTTTGCGCGTGACATTGATGGGGATTATTATCCTCGCCATTTAAACCGCCATTGCTGTAAAGGCGTAGGTTGAGGCTGAGCGCCAGCGAAGCCCAACAAATTCAAGCTAGCCAGTTGGAAGACTGAAGCGGGCGATTGTTTATGGACAGTGCGGTTAACGTCCTGTTTAAGTTTTTGAGCCCTATAAAAATATGGTTATTTATATGGCTATTTGCTATCATTAATTCATGAGAGGTATAGAGTTTGAGTGGGATGAAGAAAAAAATTGTGCTAATCAAGAAAAGCACGGAGTATCATTTTATGAAGCACAGCGAACATTTTTAGATGCTAACCGTATTATTGCGAAAGACATGGAGCATAGTGACGAAGAAGCTCGCTACTACTGTTTTGGCAAAGTAGACGATGAGATCATGACTGTTAGATTTACTTACCGCGGCTGTAAAATCAGAATTTTTGGTGCTGGTTATTGGCGAAAGGGGAAGAAAATATATGAAAAAGAAAAAAATAAAATACACAAATGAACCTATTGGTAAAATAAAAATAGTCGAGGATTTTTTGCCTACGCCTGAGGAACTTGTATTGCGTGAAGAGACAGTCAAGGTTACGTTATCCCTAACAAAAGGGAGTGTGGATTTTTTTAAAAAGGAAGCGAAAATACATCACACGCAATACCAAAAAATGATTCGTCATTTGTTGGATCAGTATGCATTTCGGAAACGAAAGTACAAAAGGAAGCAGGCTTACTAACGACAAGATGGGCAGGTTGGTGGGCAAAAACAGATGTGCACTGGACGGTTGAGGCTTTACTCACGTGGTTTCGGGAAGCCTGTTGGGATCTTTCCTCCGCCCTGCTGGCCGAAGGAGTGCTCAAGGCCGTTTCGTCAGGTTATGGGTCGACCGGAGTGCCTCGATCCCGCATAACGTCCGCAATCCCGCTGTTTTTACTTGACATAATTCTCGTACTAACTCTTTTTCGGAGGGTTGTTGGGTATTATCCATTCGCATATCTTCGCTCCTGGGGGTTGGGAAGAATAATTCGTTGGGCTTCGCTGGGGCTCAGCCCAACCTACGATTTTAACAAGGTCATCGTGGATTAACAGCGGAAAGGGTTAGAGGCATTCAAAAATACCGATTTTTAATTGAATTTTAAGGATCTCGTGGTGTTTTGGTGAATAAAAGAAAACAACCCCGGATTTAGCCGGGGTTGTTTATTGGTATAAACTTTGTTGTTGTATATAGTTGGCAACTGCTTTAGGCAGCTCTTCAGTGGGTATGTTGTGTTGTGCCAGCATTTCTCGTATTAACTTTGCTTGAATGGCGAGCGTTGAAGTATGAAAAAAATAAATTTTACCGGTTCGATGTTGAAGCAGTTGATTAAAATCATCCGTTTCGTGATGGGTTGTCAAGGTGGTTAACCATTCCGTTTTAGGTAAAGTAAATTCGGTTCGATCGACGACGAGCAAGTGGCAGTAATTCAAAATTTCATTGGGTTTGTACCATTCATTGAAAAGTGCAAACGCGTCGATGGATAAAACAAAACAAAGCGATCGGTGGGGCAGGGTTTTGTTGAGTACTTTCACGGTGTCGATGGTGTAAGAGATTGTTGAGCGGCGGATCTCGATGTCGTTGACACTTAAGTGGGGTTTGTCCTTGATGGCCAGTTGAATCATGCGTAGTCGATCAGCCGCATTGGCTGTTGGTTTCGATCGATGGGGTGGCGAAAAGCATGGGATAAATTGGATTTCTTTTATCGGTAATTTTTTTAATATCTCATCAGCCACGAGTAGATGTCCGTTGTGAATAGGATCAAATGTACCACCGAACAAACCGATTGCTTCAAAACTCATCGTGCGCTCGCCATACTCATTGAAAGACTTTCCAATTCGTCCCAAGCTGAGCCGGTGCGAATACCTTTAATAGTGAGATCGATTCGTTGTGCCCATTTTAAAAATGTGGCTAATTGTAAAGTGTTAAAACGTTTCAACGCTTTTTGTAACAAAGCGCGTCGGGATTGCCATTGTGCAGTGAGGAGTGTGTCGATGGGTTTTCCTTTTTCGTGTTCGTCAGTCAGCTCATAGAGTCCTCGCAGTTCTCTGGCCAGTGCCCATAAAACTAAAGTGGTTTCAGTTCCCGTGAGACGTAGACCCGATAAAATACGTTTAACGCGGTGGGGTGTTCCAGAAAGAATTTCATTCGTGAGGTCAAAGACGCTGTATCTCGCGTTGTCATTAATGACGTTGGTAATGTATTTTTCGGTGATGGTTTGGTTGTGATAGAGTAAGCGTAATTTTTCGATGGCTTGTTGTGTGGCGAGTAAATTTCCTTCGGTTAATTCGGCCAGAAGTGAAATAGCCGAACGTTCAGCCCGAAGGCCAGCCTGTGTGAATCGATTGCTAATCCAAGCGGGAAGTTCTTGTGCGGTGACCGGCCAGAGTCGAACAATGACGCCATGGGAATCCATTAATTTATACCATTTTGTATTTTGTTGTGCGCTAGAGAGTTTGTCGGTAACGATGAGTAAATTTTTGTTGGGTGGTTTTTTTTGAAGATAATCGTTAATGACTTCTAAAGCGTCGTTGTCGAATTTGGCTTTTGGGTTGTCAATTTCGATGAGGCATTTTTCGTCGAAAAGTGAGAAATGATTTAATTCTTGCTGCAGATCATACCAATCAAATCCGGTCGTGACGATAAAAGTTTTTCGTTGTGTGTAGCCAGCATTTTTAAAAGCGTTACGCAGCAGGTCTTTGGTTTCTTGTTTTAATAAAGAAATGTCAGAGCTGATCAGATAAATACACTTTAAATCGTTGCTTTGGAGATGTGCGGGTAATTGTCTATGGTTTAACTGCATGTCGATGGTGTTTCCTACGATAGAGTTTGTCTAAGGTTTGTTTCGTACCGGGCGAAACTAAACTGTTAAAAATAGAAATTGAGATGGTTCGCACGATTTCGCTTTTCATCAGGGCAGTGGCATTGGGGGCGTAAACTTGATTTGAGTTCAGTAAGACCGAGCTGGCTGAGCTGACACTGGTGGGTGAAATAATGTATTTACCGTCTCGAGTAATTAACGAAAACTTTGTCGTTAATGTATAAGAATACGAATGTGCGTTACCGCTGAAAATAATGGTGGGAACATCGGGGGTCCAGATATTTCTCCTGATTCGCAGGGTCAGTGGGGCGTCTGCTGGGTCGTTCACGATGTGGATATTAAGGCCTTGTAACATACGTGTTACTTGTACGGTCACTGGATTGTAGGGATTGTAAGAGTCGATATAAAGTGTTTTCAAGAGTACAGGGACATCCTTCGGAGAGTGCGAGTGGAATCCACATCCGGATAACAGCAGGGTGGTTATAAAAATAAGAATCAGTTTAATTCTAAAGCGCATTGATTAAACCACAATGTTAACAAGCTTTTTTGGGATAACAATAATTTTTTTTACTTTTTTATCCAATAAATATCGTTGGATATTTACTTCATTGAGCGCAGTGTTTTCCACGATTTCGTTCGAGACTTCCGCTGGAACTTGAATGTGGCCGCGCAATTTACCATTAATCTGCACGACCATTTCGATTTGAGTGGTTTGGAGGATTTTCGGGTCGACTTTCGGCCAGCCAGACTCCAAAATTTCTTTTGAGAAAGACAGGGCTTTCCAAAGATGATGCGTGATGTGCGGTGTAATCGGTGCCAGTACGCGCAATAAAATGTTTAATCCTTCGTGAATGAGTCGGATTTCTGCATCGTCTTCTGTCGACAATTTGCTAATGACATTGAGAATTTTCATGCAGGCAGAAACGACTGTATTTAATTGAAGTTTTTCGAAATCTTGGTTGGCTTGTTTTAAATGCTCATAAATCGATTGTCGAATTTTTAAATGTTCTGGGTTATCCCACTCGCGCGATATTTTTTCACGTTGTTGGTTGAGATTTTTGATCGGTTCTAAAACTTCATCGCAGAAGGACCATAATTTTTTCAAGAATCGGTGGGCGCCCTCGACTCCGGCATCCGACCATTCTAAATCAAATTCGGGTGGTGCAGCAAAAATAATAAAAAGCCGAATGGTGTCGGCACCGAATTTTTTAATGAGCGCTTGCGGCGATACCACGTTGCCTTTTGACTTCGACATTTTCGCGCCGTCTTTTAACACCATGCCTTGCGTAAATAAATGCGTAAAGGGTTCATTTGAATTTAGCAAACCGAGATCACGCAGCACTTTATGCATGAAGCGTGCATACAATAAATGCATGATGGCATGCTCAATGCCGCCGACGTATTGATCGACTGGCGTCCAGTATTTCGCGCGGTCGTCCAGCATGGCGAGATTTTGGTTTGGGCAGCAGTAACGCGCGTAATACCAAGAAGATTCAACGAAAGTATCCATCGTGTCGGTTTCACGTTTTGCGGCTTTTCCGCATTTGGGGCATTTTGTTTTATAAAAGTTGGGATCGTTGGCGAGCGGCGAACCTTGTCCGGTTGGAATGATGTTTTCTGGCAACACGACGGGTAATTGATCTTCAGGAACTGGCACGACGCCACAATGTTTGCAATACACAATCGGAATGGGAGTGCCCCAGTAACGTTGACGGGAAATTCCCCAGTCTCGCATGCGGTAATGCGTGCTCGCTTTACCGATGTTATTTTGTTCGATACAGTCGATGATGGCTTTTTTTGCTTCCTGCGAAGACAAATCGTTAAATGTTTTTGAATTGATGAGACGACCTTCGCCCGTGAAGGCTTTGTCATTAAAATTCCATTTTCCTCCGCTGGGTTCGAGTACGGGTTTGATGGGCAAATCGTATTTTTTTGCAAATTCATGATCGCGATCATCGTGTGCAGGAACGGCCATGACAGCGCCAGATCCATATTCCATCAGAACAAAATTCGTGATCCAAACGGGTAGTTTTTCTTTGGTGATGGGATGAATGGCATTAAAACCACTGTCGATGCCTTCTTTTATTTGTTTGGCGACATCGGCTTCGGCGACACGAATTTGTTGCGATCGTTTGATAAATTCAGCTATTTTTTTATTTTTTTTCGCTTGCTCTTTGACAAGCGGATGCTCAGGTGCAATGGCAATATAGGTAACACCCATTAATGTATCAGGACGTGTAGTGAAAATTTCAATTTTTTTTCGGTTTTTTTCAATGCCAAAAAGAATGTTAACGCCTTCAGATCGCCCAATCCAGTTGCGTTGCATGGTGACGACGGCTTCGGGCCATCCTTTGAGGTTGTCTAGCTCGTGCAGCAATTCTTCGGTGTAGTGCGTGATGCGCAAAAACCATTGGGAAATTTCACGGCGTTCCACTTTAGCGCCGGATCGCCAGCCACAACCGTCGATGACTTGTTCATTGGCTAAAACCGTTTGATCGACAGGATCCCAATTGACAATGGAATCTTTTTTGTAGGCGAGGCCTTTTTTGTAAAGTTGAACGAACAGCCATTGTTCCCATCGGTAGTATTCAGGATCGCAAGTGGTGACTTCGCGCGACCAATCATAGGCAAACCCCAATTGCTGTAATTGCTTACGCATTTTTTTTATATTATTGCGCGTCCATTCCGCGGGAGAAAGTTCGCGTTGAATCGCGGCGTTTTCGGCGGGTAATCCAAAGGCATCCCAACCCATGGGCTGTAACACATTGCGGCCTTTTTGAATTTGCGCGCGGGCGATGACATCGGTGATGGTGTAATTGCGCACATGCCCCATGTGCAACTCACCGCTGGGATAGGGGAGCATCGATAAGCAATAGAATTTTTCAGAACTTAACTCTTCTTTTACTTCGAAGCTTGAGTTTTCCATCCAGTAAGCCTGGACGTCGGCTTCGATTTCAGCAGGGTTGTACACGTGACCCATAGGGATAAGGAGCTCCTCCGGCTTTTAACAAGAGTAAGCTTTTTAGCATAACTCAGGGCTGGGGTCCAATGGAAGGAAAACGCTGATCGAATTAACCCCTCAGTTAAGTAGCCCGTATGAAGCGAAGCGGAATACGGGATATTCATTCTCCATAATTGACCATCCCTATGGCCAAAGATGGACTTTCACGGCGATAGCTGAATAGTTACATAAGGCCAATCAACCACCGCAAGCACTCGTTTAATTTCTTAATTTCCCGTATTTCGCTTCGCTTCATACGGGCTACTTGCTGCAGGAGAAACCCTCATCCGGCCTGCGGACAGGCCACCTTCTCCCGCAGCAGACTGCGGGAGAAGGGATCAATGGATGTGAACAGTTATTCCTTAAGGCAACATTAAATCTGTTCAAAAGTTGACTAGTGAGGCCTGAACGGCGTATCCTAGTAAACGGCTTAAAATCAAGCCATTAGGGGCCAGGTTGGCATAATTAAAGAGAAAGTGGGTCAGGGTATCCGATGTTTATAAAAGGCAGCACCGAAAAAAGTAATCTACCGAAATCGCGCGCTTATAAACCGGGGTCGCGCTTGTCTATTTATCCAGTGACTTCATTGCTGGCCCCAAAGCAACATGCCTTTTTGATTGAGCAGCTCGCCAAGCTGTCTGGTTTATCGTCGGAACAACACGACCTTTTATATAAGCAATTTATTTTTAATTTTGTGGAGTTCGTTCAAGTCCTTCCAACAAAGATAGACGATGCCCTGGGCAGTTTAATGAATGAGGGCTTGGTGCGAGGAATCAATGCGCTGCATGCCATGGTTTCTAGTCATGAAAGTATTGCTTTGTTAGAACGATATGCTGTCTTTACCGCAGCTGTATTATTAGATATTGCCAACGTCGTCACGAATCAAAAAGTTTTTATTACCGATGAGGAAGGTCGATTTGTTGAGGAATGGCGACCCTTTGAGGGGCCTTTAACAAAAGTTCCTCATGCTGAATTTTATAAATTAATGCCCTTGGCCTCGAATTATTTGCGTAGCGCCTATTCGATCACCACGATTTTAGCTCGGCAATTGCTGCCAAAAGAGGGATTTTCTTGGCTGACCAGTGATTTGGGTGTTTTCACCGATTGGTTGGAGGCTTTGCAGGGAGAAGATTCTGGTGGCGTTGGGCGTTTTGTTCGCGCGATTCAGTTGAGCAAACGTCCGGGCGTGGAAGAATGGGTGAGCGGCCTGCCTGCCGTGAATGTGACGCAAGCAGAATCGCCTGCGACGGTTCACGCCGATGCGTTTTTTGCATGGTTAAAAGAGGGTTTGGCTAAAAAACAAATTAAAGTAAATACCGCCGATGCTGGGGTGCACGTAACACCGGGAGGTGTGTTCATTGAAAAAGCAGGGGTTTTTAAACAGTTTGTGGATTTATATGTTGTGCCGGTCAATCTGTTTTCGGTGTTTCAGCAGTTCGGAAATTTATTCGGATTAACCAAGCTCAGTGGCACCGACTACCGAATCGCTCAATTATTTTCAGACTATCCCGACGCTTCTCAATCTAAGTACAGCGCTAGCTTTACAGGTGTTTTACCGTCACGTCCGAATCAAATTCGAGAAGGGGTTTTGATCGCAGATCCCAATTTAGTTTTTACCCATGGGGAAATTCCCTCGCCAACACCGTATTTGAAACCAGCGGCCACCACAACCCAGTCGCAAAATCTACCACTTATCAATCTCAAAAAGGGATCCACTACCCCTTCGCCTTCTTAACCCGACTATTTCATACCGAGTCTACTGCGGGAGCAAAAAACCCGCTTCAATTTAAAAGCGGGTTTTTAACGTTCGACGACTTGCAATCCCCACAATGCGTGATGCCCCGCCTAGTAGAATGGTAAACAGGCCCTAGAGATTGCTGCTCATCGGGTTAACGTTGGTCGCATTAAAGGTGGCTGACAGAGGTCGATTGCCTGCCGTAATCGTGGTGGTCACAGTATCGCTAGTGGTATTAATGACCGTGACTATCCCTGGGGAGGCATCTCTGGTAACGTAGGCGGTAGCGCCATCCGGTGAAACAATGGCAAAAGTGGGTGTCGCGGCTGTCGTTATCGTGGCGGTGACGGTATTCGACGCTGTGCTGATCACGCTGACATTACTCGATCCAGCATTTGGCACATATATTTTTGATCCATCCGGGGTTACTGCCGGATTTCGTGGGGTCGTTCCAACCGTGATGGTGTTGGTGACTGTATTCGTCGCGGTACTAATAACACTGACATTGGCTGAGTCTCGGTTCGTGACATACACTTGATTCCCTGCCCGAACAAGGCTTTCCTGAGTTGCGAATGTTGTTCCGACGGTGAGTGCAGCGACCACGGTGTCCGTGGTCGTGTTAATCACACTGACAGTATTAGCCGCGTCAACCACATAAACAAAACTGCCATCGGCACTGGTGACGGAGTTTTCTGGAAAACCGCCAACGGCGGCAATGGTGGTCGAAACCGTGTTCGTCGACGTATTGATGACGCTGACCGTGTTAGGATTACTGTTTGACACATAGAGCTTGCTGCCATTGGGCGTGATTGCAGAGAATTGAGGAAAGTCTCCCACGGTGATGGTAGCGCTGACCGTATCGGTCGCGGTATTAATAACGGTAACACTATCGCCTCCTCGATTGTTGGTGTATAACGTACTCCCATCCGGGGATACCGTACCGCTCCATGGGTTTGCGCCAGTCGGTATGGTTGCGCTCAGGGTATTGGTGCTGGCGTTGATCGCATAAGCTGCGTTACCAACGAGGGCCAGCGAAAAGACCTTAAAACCATCGGGCGTTGCCAGGTTATTATTGAAAGCGGCGCCTAGATTCGCTCCAGTCGTGGTGATCGTGTTAGTGACTGTATTGGTGTTTGGGTTAATAACACTGACGGAACCGCTTGCAAAATTTGCGACATAGAGCGTTGCCAGTGGTGTGGTTACTATTACACTCACCCGATTCGCTTCATCCGTCGTTGAACAAACCGTTCCCTTAAAACCACAGACCCTCATCGTCA
>CAYGED010000001.1:0-34230 GCA_964348555.1 uncultured Coxiellaceae bacterium | reverse complement strand
GTATAATTGATTGCGTGGTTAGCAATAACGCGAAGCCAAAAACCAGGAGAGATGAAATGAGCAAACTGCTAAAATGGACCGGAGACGTTAATAAAGCATTGAAAACTGTTAACGCGCGGATGGAAACAGAAGGATTTGAATTTGCAACATGGGAAAACGCATATACCGGTGCAAGATTTGTCGCTAGCAGCGATACTGTTAAAAGAATGTATTTGAATAAATTTGAAGGCGGTGCAGATGTTAATGATTCTGAGATAGTGAGAATATCAAGCACTTCATTAACTGTTAATGAAATGAGAGAAGCCGGGCATGGAGCAACGATTAAAGAAGGATTTGACGGAAAAGAAGAAACAAAAATCGATTTGAGCAAAATCGATATTCTTGAGCAGGTTTTATACAATACAGATTTCGATTGCTCGATTCTGTTTAATTGATTACATGCAGCACGGTACTTGATTGGCGCTGATGATTTGCAAGGCAAGTTTGAAACCCTAGAAGATGCGCTTTCTGCATTTGATAAGAGCCGCCACGTATGGGCAAATATCCTTTGTTTAGATCCTTTAAAATTAGTGAAAAGCTTTTATCTGGGCGAATGGCGTGATGGATCGGTAGTGTATCGTAAGGGCAATAACCACGCATGGTTATTATAATTAGATTATTAATGTAATTTCAACCTCGACCCTTGGGTTTATTCTATCCAATCCCCAAAAAATATGCTTCTCCTTAATCTGCCTGTCGTTTAGATACACCCCCCGCCTGATCACATTCCCGCCAGAAATTTTAGCCTGCAATACATCCATGATCAAGGATTCGTCTAGGTCTGACCTGCGCGACGCATAAAAAATTCGTGCTTTGAAACATATATCTCCCGCAAGCATATGCTTTGCAGAATCGGGTATTTGCAGCAAAGCTGCTTGTTCAAAATCCAATGCTTTTTTTGATTTAATAAAAGCCGGTTTATTCCTGAATTTAACCAAGCGCCTTGAATTTTTCATGCTCGCCGCCTCGCCCAGGATTGTGAATTTTATTATCATCTTTTTTATATTTAAACTTTTTACCAACAAAGAAGCGGGCTGGGTTGGCTACCAGCTTACGGGCTGCCGCTTCTTTGTTGGCCATTCGGCTATACGGATGTCCGCTCATTTCTTTCTACAAAGAATTTCGCCAATCACAAAAATCAATACAAATATAACTAAAACCCACATTGGGGACATATCTAATCCTCCATTAACCCAATATAATCATCTACAGTATTTATTTTACGCATGACATTTTCACCAACCCGTGCTTCCATCCCTTTTTCACCGCACTCATTATCATATATAAACCATTCCAGCCCTTCCTTTGTGTCCCCGATTAGCTCGGCTACCAGTTTTATTTGATCATCAAACAAGTCATTTATAAATCGTGAATAATAGCTGTCACTACCGCCTAAAAATGCACCGAATAACTCGTCAAATTTGTCCGATAATTCGTTCCTTTTTTTGACGTGCTTGACCAGTAATTCTACAAGCCGAATTTTATGCTCTTTTATATCGCTCATCATCTGCCGTCTTCCGCAAGAAACTTATTTACCAATCCTATTAAATGATATTCAGTCGGCAGGCTGTACAAGGTCAGAAATTTTTTAACACCCATGCCATGCACACCAAGCCCTCCGGTATGATGCATTTCGCACAGGCAAGCCACCATAAAATCATTCCTTGCACCAGACCCCTCGGCTATGTGATGCACATGCCCCGGCACTCGTTCTCCTGTTATTTCCCGGCATATTACGCACCCGGTTAATGATACCAAGCCCATGTGTTTTTGATTTTTATTCATCGATCATTACCTCCGCCATTTGTTCAACTTCTTCCGGTGTTAAGCTGCTCCAATACTCTCGGCTTATGTGCCGGCAAATAACTTTCACAGCATCTCGAAACTCGCTTTCATCCATCTGCTCAAAGCTAAAACTCCTTGGCTGCCTTACTACGCACCACATTCCGGCAAGCTTCACACCTACCTCTTCGCATGCGGCCCCAGATTCTATTTGAAGTCTTTTTAGTAGCAAATGCATATCGGTGTAGCTTGAAAATTCATCGATATTTTTATTGCACAAAATAGCAATCTTATGGGCGTGCCTATTTAGTTCGGTTGATCGAAGTTTGCGAATATCGGCCTTGATAATATCACCAATTTTAAAATTCTTTGCCCGCAATTGGCTTTCTGAATAACTGTCAGCAGGTAATAGACCGCCCTTTATTACCCGAAGATAAATAGGTTCGGGCTTGTGTTTTTGTTTTGTTGGATTCATTTTTTCTCCATTCGACCAGCAAATCCATTCTCAATCGCCGCATCGCCTCAAATCCTCGTTTTTCCTCAACCCCTTCCAAATACGTTTTGATCTGCTCTTTGGTTCCGAATCTACGCATAACTTCACGGACTTCTGTTTCATGTCGATATTGTTCGATATAGTATTGCTGCTCTTTTGTTATTCCAGAGCAATCCACGCAATGGCATGTCATAATTCAGGTGGCTCTGGCAGAGGCATCCAGTGAGTCATTCTAGCAACAGCACCAGCACCAGTTGTCCACGGAAATTTCTTCCCATGCTTTTCTGAAAAATGCACCACATGTGGTCTTCCTCCATTAGAGTCGGAATTAATAGCTAGTATCCATGTTCCATCTTTGGGGGCAGTTTCTATCTGTTGCCATTCCATTTTTATCCTCTAAAATGTATTTTGAAAAAAATTACGAATCACAATCGCCAATTCAGTAGCCGTACCACCTGAGCAAAAGCAACAATATTAAAATTGGCAATCATAGGGAGGAAGATTTTGCCTGAGCATACATTTTTCACAGATGTGCTCATTTCTAGCGACTTTTGCACTTGCCTGCCACGCTACCCATGAATTATAAGCAGCCGTTAATTTATATATTCCGTCGATCTTCTCAATGCTTGTACATCTAGGATTACCACCAGAAAACCAATGCTCGAATTTCTCTTTCTCATCCATAAATTAAAATTTCCAATATGTAGTTTAAACTCGCTTGGTCTAAGGTCAAAGTCAACTGCCCTTAGTGCAAAGACCCAGACAATCCCTGAGCCTTCACGTAAAACTGCCCATGAGCGCTTTTACGACCCGTCAGCCTTGCGTGGTCACCGTGCTAACCTCGACGCGGTGTTGCTCTTTTGCATCCACTTATCCCCCCGGTGAGCTTTCTATAATGTGCGCCGGTCTTTACCCTCCCCACACATTACGTATTTCATCCCTGATTGACTTTTGCCCATCCAATCATTTTATGCCCTGACGGTTCAGCAGTAAGAGCGGGCACCACAAAAACAAAAAAGCCGCCAAAATCTTTCGACTAAGGCGGCTTTTCATTTTCTTTCTCGCTGCGATTAGTCTTCGATGGACTGGCCTCCAACTCAAACTAATCGTGGCCAGCGATCAAGAAACAATATTACCACAATTATAATTTACTATACAACATTTTTTTAATCTTTTGCGAAACAAGAAAATACCCGGATTGATTGCACTCATCATTGAGATCGGTATCGATTTCGGGAGGCATATAATATCGCCGCCCGCTCTCTATAGCTATACGCTCACCAGCGCCACTAGAGTCGTTATCTGCTATCAAGATAGCATTATCATACAGCTTCGCAACTTTTATCATATTGCCAGCACTAAAGCACACCTTAATTTTATATGATACTTTTAACTGTGAAAGTATTTTTTGAAGCGACAGACCCGTGGCCAGACCTTCCGTGAGGAATACATCAGATCCATTACCGATGTCGAATGTCGCTAAGCTCGCATTTGTGCCATACAAAAACTTTTTTCCGCCATCCGGCGAAATTGTTTGCAATCCTGATATGCTCCCGTTTATCCGCATCGGCACGCACAGCAAAGAGTCTTTCCCTTCCTCGAAGAGCATGTTGAAACACATTTCCGAGAACCCTTTGGATGCCAAATAAGACGATATATCCTGTCGGCACTGGCTGAGTATGTATTCTGTTTTTTTAATGGCTTGCTGATTAATCCTGTAACGATCAATCCTGTATTTTTCCTGACTTCTTTTTAACTTTAATTGAATATCTTTTTGGTCAACGTCTTTGTCAGTGATCCAGATTTGGGGGCGATTATGGGCTGCCCAGTTCATCGCCCACCCGAAGTTATGCTCAAAATAGTACGCACCATTCTTTTTTGATCGATGATCAGATGTTCGACACCTGGTTATTTTCCCAGCCACAAGATGAGTTATTTCCAGTCCATGCGCCTCGGCAAATTGAATGAAATCCATTATGCACGCTTTCTATATGAATTTTTTATGTTTTGCGAGGTGACAAAATTACACACTTCCTGGGATATAAAATCGGCTTCTGTTTTTTTCCAACTCGGGTAAACGGAAAATTTTGCATGATATTTGTGATATGCCCAACCGTCCTTATACCCGCGATCTTTTGCGTATTTCATAAGCTGCTGATAAAAAGACTCTTTGTATGCGGAATCATATTTTTCTTTCTTCGCCGATGTCCCGATCTCAACTAGCTCACCGGGTTTTACCTGCACATCATTTTTGCGCTCTCGAACGTGTCCGCAGTTAGAGCAAATATCTGATTTTGGCGGCCATAAGGCGTTGCATTTTGGGCATTTAGCCGCCTCCTTCTCTTTGTCTGTTGGCTCTGACTTCGGCTTTTCCTTGCCATCATCCAACTCCGAAACGCCGTTATAAAAAAGCTCATCCCAATCGTCCCTGAATCGCAAAAAATTACCGCTATGATCAAGCCACAAGGAAAAATCCTTGCCAGGAAATGACCTCATAACACGGCCCATCTGCTGAACATGGGATGAAAACGACTTTGTGAATGGTCTAGCGGATATGCCTATTTTCACGTCGGGAACATCAAATCCCTTGGTCAAAATGTCCGTGGCTATAAGCCCGACTATAGAGCTATCAGGTTTTGAAAATTCTCCGATCACTTCCTGTTTGTAATCGTCGTCGTCTTTATAGCTGATTGAGATAAAATTATATCCCGCCTCATTGAATCTGTTTTGAAGATCTGCCCCGTGTGCAACGCCAGCACAGAACACTATTGTTTTTTCTGGTTTATCAAAAAACTCATGAGTCTTTTTTACCCATTCAGCAACAATATCACCAGTTATTTTTATCCCGCGTTCAGTGGCTTCGCTTTGCGACCATTCTCCAGCGACTTTTTTTGCCCCGGTCATGTCAATTTCTTTGGCAACAAAAATTTTTAGCGGCACAAGGAAATTATTGTAGACCAGATTACTTGTAGTGACTTCGCAAACAATATTTTCATAGATCGCACCCAGACCTTTGGTGAACGGGCTGGCAGTTAAACCAACCGATCTTATCCCAGTGTTTTTAATAAAATCCGTAACTTGTTTTCTTGTTGTATGCGCTTCGTCGATAATTATCAAATCAAAGTCAGGGAATGTTTCGCATTTCTCCAAAGTTTGGGCGCTACAGATTTGTATTTTTTCGTGAGGCTTCCAGCGCCAGCTTCCGGCCATCAATACACCATGATCAATGCCGTATTTATCCAGCCTGGCACTTGTTTGCTCAACCAGTATGCGCCTATCCATGATCATTGCCGCCCGGTTCCCTTTCGCGGCAGTCGCAACCAGCAAAGATACAGCCATTTCTGTTTTCCCGAAACCCGTTGGCCCGTAGAGAATTTGTCTTTTATGCCCTTCACGGAATCCGTCACGCAGAGATTCAAGGCTTTTTTCCTGAGCCGGTCTAAGCTTGAACATTTGCATCACTCAGCTTTTTGAGCTTGTTCTGATAATATTTGCACTGCTTTTTTAACTCTGCATTTTCGCGTTGATAGATATCGCGTGAAGATTTTACTGCATCCAATTCCAGTTCGATTGTTCTGACCTGTTTCCTCAGATCGATTATTGTTTGCTCTGCAGAAACAATTTCTTCCTCCGGTAACTGCCCGGTTGCGAGCGCGTCCCTTAGTTTTGTGTTCTCCTCAGCAAGTTGTTGGATGGTGTCGTTTGCATCCGACAAACCATCTTTTAGGCGGTCTAACTCAGTGTATTCTGGCTCTTGTGGGACATGATCTTTTTGCGGAGTAATTGACTTTAGTGCTTTAGGTAGGCTGATTTCTCCATGACCTACTTTTTTTGCCAATTCAGGGTTTACTTTTGCTACCTTATCAGCCATCCTTTGCGTTTTGTCACTTGCGCCTGATTGCGCCATTCGTATAGCGACAGTCTCTAATCCGGTAACGTTACCGAATTGAGGGCTGCCTACTGATTGTGCTTTGCTCCAGTCTTGCGCGCTTGCGACTATAGCAGCTTGCTGTCCTGGCGTTAAATGCCTGCGGTGCAGATTGGCGGAAATAACATAAGATACAAGATTCCCGCCCCCAAATTTCATTACACCTGGTTCAATGCCAATTTCCAGACATGCGCGGTATCTATTGCCTCCATCGAGTATCATTCCATCGTGAATAATAATGGGTTCGCGAAGTCCGTTCTCACGTATATCATTTTTGAGTGATTCAAATTCAGCACCAGATAGTCTGGGGAATAATGTACATAAAGGGTGTAATTCATAGCTCATTTTTTGAGCTCCTTTTCAATCCAATGCCGCTGGCAAATAAATCCAATGTCTGTTTAACATAATCAGCAAAATCACGAATATCAGAGCTGTCTAAACTATTTGATTTTAACCATTCTCTCGTATTTTCTAAAGCGCGCCTCCTCATAAGGTAACAAGTGTCCCTTTCTGCCCTGAACGCATCTTCTTTTGTTCTTATATTGCTCAAATAATACGAAACAACATAAATATTGTTGTTTTTCCTTTTTTCCTTTACTACTTCATCTATTCTTTTTGTGCCACGTCTAGTTGTGCCAATTTTTACAGTGCCATCAGTAAAACTGACAATATAATTTTCATGCGTTCTTTGTGGTGGCTTGTTGGTTTCCATTACCTATAAATCTCCTTATGTATCCAGCCTGCGGTGATAAAGCGCAGGAATCCGCAGCATTACAAGGAGTTTGCTGGCGGATGACTCTGGATAATTAAAAAGATTCAATTTTGAATTCCTTGTTTAGACACTCAGGTTTATCATTCACGAGCATTGAAATTAAATCATATCACAAATTCGGTTTATCGAAAGTCGGTTTACCATCTACCAGATAAAATAGAGTTTTAGAATTTGATAAATTCTCCCAATTTTTACCAAGATCGCATCCGGCCATAAACTGCATTTGTTTTCTATCGTAGAATTCGTGCACTTTATTGCATTTTGCAGCAATAACAATTTCTGAAAAATCATTTGTTATAATCGAGCCATTAATTTTTACTGCAACAACCTCTTTTATTTCTGATTGTGTGATCATGATGTGGTATAAGATTTTCAACTTGGTTGACTTGTTTTGCGTGCAACTCGCAATCAGTTGAATACCAAAATATCCACTCACCATCTTTAATATAAGCTCCGCGCCCGTGGCCGTTATCCAATACAGGGCACTTGCATCCCTGGTCTATTGCATCCTGGCTGCCTGGCGGAGGTACTTTGTTTTCGTTATTTATCATAAAAGTTCCTAGAAATCATAGTAAAGCACTTTGATACTTTCCGCTTCCCGGGGTCTTAAGCCCCCGGTGCATGGCTCGATTCTTTCTGCTCCACCAGGGCACAAGCGCCTAGCAAATTAATCGCAATATCCGTGGCTTGTGACACGATTGCGAAACAGCCAACCTACTTTCTCAAAGCGCTTTACTATAATCTCATTTGTATTTAAGTCCATCCGTCTACGCACGATATGTTGTGCGCTGGACTCTGCGGTAGATTCAACAAACATAGGGAGAGTTGAATTTATTGTTGAATTTCTGGCCAGATTTCATGCCAGTCCTTTGGCCGCAATTCTTTTCTCGTAACCAGCCCGTTAGTCTCAACCTCAAGTTTCCGGCATATCGCAGGGCCAAAGTATAGTTTTTTTCTGGACGACATTACCTTGCGAATGTACCCGACAGAAGTCCCACATTTTTTTGCAAACGCATGACGGTCTAGCTCGGGCATTGCATTTATATAATCGATTAATTTGCTCATGCTGTTATATTGCCAGCTAGTAATTTATATGTCAATAAATTTATTTTCTATTTGGTATAGCTTTTATTATTTACATGTAGTAAAGTGAGCATATCAACAAGCCACAAATCGGAGCGTAGGCTGATTGAAAAGAATTGCACCTTGACAACCAGTTGGTTGTTATGAACTCGCCGGAAGCAGGTGCGGCGTGGAAGCTGGTTTCCATAATTGCGTCATGGCCGATGTGCGCCACTTTGTAGAACGTCGGAAGACAATAGCCAGCGAACTAGACGTGACATGCCGGAGAGACGGTAATAAACAAGGAAAGATAGTAGATGATTGTATATGGAATTTTAATAAATAATCAAGGAAAATAATGGATATAAATAATTTAACACTAGGGCAGTTAAAAGAGATATGTGATCTTTTACCCGCAGCCCCAACAACTATTTTAACGGGATCGACAGGAGTGTTTGAAACAGAACCACACCCAATGCTAGGCAGGCGATGTTTGATTAGAACCTATAGCGCTGGAGTGCATATAGGGGATGTTGTGTGGATAAACCCAAAAAATTCCATGGAATTGAAATTAACAAACGCTCTTCGTTTATGGAAGTGGGAGGGAGGAGGGCTATCACTTTCGGCAGTCGCAAGAAACGGAATAAAGGGGGGCGATTGAACAGAACTGGAGAAGCGTTTCTGACAAACTCGATTGAATATATTCCTACAACAGAAGAGGCTGAAAAAACATATGACAAATTTATCGAGGATTGATAATAATGGGCCACGCTACGGCTACGGCTCAGGCGACGGCTCAGGCTACGGCTCAGGCTACGGCTACGGCGACGGCTCAGGCGACAGTTAATAATTATGGCTTTAGACTATCAGATACAATCTGTAATCTAGGATGAATAATGAATGACACAAAATTAATAGCAGTTTTACTAATAATGGCAGCAGCAGTTATGTATTTGGATGATGGCGCGACTCAGCGTTGGTGCGATACTTATCAAATTTGCGAGGAACAAAATGACTAAAAAACATATACATGGCGAGCTTATGATGCTATATGCCAAGGATGCAATGGAAACAGATAAGCCTTGGGAAAATTGGGAAATTTTTGAGGAGCCTGAGGGCTACTGGAATAATCTTGTTACGCATCCTAAATGGGTTCCAGAATATCTGTATCGTCAAAAACCAAAAACCATAAACATAACCGCGCGAGAAGAAATAAATATAAATGATTTGAGATCGTGTTTATATCTAAGCATCGAAGTTCAGGGGATTTATCCAACGATGGATGATATTTCGCTGGCAATTAGGAGGTTTGAGACATCTATTAGTGATGATGACCCACTTAAAAAATGTGATATTGAATGGGTTGGTAATGTATTTGATGCGTTTATGTGTGCATTTGACTTGTATTACTCGAATATTACAATATCAGGTCGAGAAGAGGCGCTGCGTAGAGCAATCGTTAACCTACAATCTTTACTCCGGGGGTAAAAATGAATCAGAGTGATCAAATAAATGAGCTGACTAATTCCATGCCGGTGATTAAAGGGCATGAGAATGATTTATTCGCAGTACTTAGCAATTCGCTGTACGTTGGGGCGCGGCCCGAATCCATAAAAATGGTATTGAGTTATTGCAAAGCAGCCGGACTCGATCCGATGTTGAGACCAGTACATATAGTTCCTATGTATTGTTCAACCGGGCAAAAAACAAGGGATGGCAAAGATATCAAAGCGATGCGTGACGTGATTATGCCAGGCATCGGATTGTATCGGATACAGGCATCCCGCACCGAACAACTGGCTGGCGTTTCAGAGCCCGAATTCGGGGAAAATATAACGGAAAAATTGGGATCAGTAGAAATAACATATCCGCTTTGGTGCAAAATCACTGTTAAAAGATTAACAAAAACGGGATATGTGGCTGAGTTTACGGCAAAGGAATTTTGGAAAGAAAATTATGCTACCAAATCGCGCGATGATAAATCGCCAAACTCGATGTGGATGAAACGGCCATACGGACAATTATCTAAATGTGCCGAAGCTCAGGCGCTAAGAAAAGCGTTTCATGAGCTTGGCGCTCAACCCACTGCGGAAGAAATGGAAGGGAAGGAGGTTTTTGTAATTGAGGAAATTGATGATAGTCCACCACAATTACCGGATTACGCTGACGAAAAACTTGACATGAATATTGAGGCGTGGGAATCCGTAATAAAGTCCGGCAAACACACACCCGAAAGTATTATCAATATGATCAGCACAAAGCACACGCTGTCGGATGATCAAAAAAAGACGATCAGACTGTTGGGGAAAGAGGACGCAAATGAAAACTCATAATTTATTACAGTCGTCGCCAGAATGGCACGAATTTAGATCTCAGCATTTTGGCGCATCCGAGGCGTCTGCAATGCTGGGGATATCTCCATACGTTAGCCGAACTGAATTACTACATTCAAAGGCCACTGGTGAAGTTAAAGAGCACTCAGATTTCACAAAAGAGATTTTCAGAGACGGGCATGAAGCGGAGGATATGGCAAGAAAATTACTCGAATCTAATGGATTAGATTTTTATCCGGTGGTTTGCTCACTTGATAAATTGTCGGCTTCTTGCGATGGGCTTACGATTGATAACTCGTTTGCTTTTGAGCATAAATTATATTCTGTTGATTTGGCCGAAAAAGTTAAAGATGGTGTCGTCCCGGATCATTACATGGCTCAATGCCAGCAGATTCTAATGATCACAAGTGCGGATAAATTGTTGTTCGTTTGCAGTGATGGAACGCGCGGGAAATGGGAAGAAACTGAAGTTTTTCCAGACCGATCCTGGTTTCGTCGAATTATATCTGGCTGGGAACAATTTAAAATCGATCTAACCAACTACCAACAGAAAGAATTTAAAGATAAACCGGAGGCCGCAATTATGATGCAATTACCAGTTTTGTCCATTCAAATCAAAGGCGATGTTACTTTTAGCAATTTGCCACAATTTAAAGAGGCTGCGGAAACTTTTATTTCAAGCATAAATACAAATCTTATCACAGATGAAGATTTTGTTAATGCAGAAGAAACAATAAAATTTTGCAAAGAAGTTGAGCAAAATATCAAAGCAAAGAAAAAAGACATTCTCGGGCAGGTCGAATCTATTGATGCAGTAGTCAGAACATTAGATTTTACCGATGAATCATTTGCTAGAGTCAGATTGGTTCTGGAAAAAATCGTAAAATCACAAAAGGAGACGATAAAAACATCAATAATTAAAGATGCTTTTGATGCGTGCTGTCTGCATGTTTCCGAAATTCAGGGAGAATTTATTTCGGTCAATTTCGCTCAACTCGCGACGTCAATTTTTACCAGACAAAATTTAGAAACTGTTTGCAAAAACAAGCGCACTCTTGAGAGTTTGCATAATGCCGTTGATTCCGAGGTTGCATCGATTAAAATTAAACTGGATGAATTGGCGAGGATTGTTCGCAAAAATTTGGCGCATTTGCCTGATGATTTGCCGTTATTTAGAGATCTTCAATCAATCATAACCAAGCCAGAAGATGATTTTAAATTGCTGGTCGATTCCCGGCTTGCTGAGCAAAAGCGCAGGGAAGAGGCGGAGTGTGAGCGCGCAGTAAAAGAAAATGAAGAAAAGCGCATCGCTGAAGTACAGAAAATTTCAGAGCAAAAACTTTCTGATGAAAAAGTTTTGATCGACGCCGTGAAGTCTCCTATTCTTGATCAAAATCCAGAATTAGATGGGTTTAACAAATGGTGGAATGAGGTCGGTATTGGCATGAGGATACATGATGATGAAAAAGTTGAGGAGTTTGCGAAAAGAGTCGCTTTGTCATTGTGGAATTTTCGTTACTAGGATCAATAAAATGAAAGATACCGGGATATGGGAATCAATATACGGCAGAGGATCATGGGATTCAAATCCATTTGTTTGGGTGATCGAATTTAGGAGGATTGATGAAAAGAACAACTAAAGATTTGATGGGAATTCTTGGCGTCACAAACAAATCTGTTTTGAGGATTGCTGAAATCCAGCGTTGGGAGCGATTAAAAAACTCAGCACACGGATCACATGTTTTTAATGTCAGCGATGCTCAAATTGAGCAATATATTCAAAGAAATACATCAAGAAGCGTTGATAAAAGAATTATGATGCAAGATGAGGCGACAAAACTGTTGCTGGGATTAATTGACAAAAGGATTTGCGGGGTTAGTTTTAATGCAGGTTTGTAATAAATTAAGGGAGAATCATGATTACTTATTTTGCAGTTATAGCCATAATATTTTTTGTTGGAGGATTCGGATGGGGTCAGTGGTTTTCTGAAAGATCAACCCGAAAAGAAAGGATCGGATTGGAGCAAGGAAGGCTTCTTGTGTCAGTACCGATAAAATCTTGCAAAACGAGCTGAGGAAATGCGCGATGAGTAACAAACATACATGCACTGAAGAGCAGTTTCTGAGATGTGTCAAGGATCATAGAATTGAGATCATAAATGATGACGGCATTGACGGCATTCATAGGCACGTAATTTTTAAAGATCCAAGCAGTTCAATTTGCTGGTTTGAATTGATAACTTGGCCTGGTACTTTGGCAATAAACGGCGATTGCGGAAGCTATGTATTTTCTCGGCTGCCAGATATGTTTCAATTTTTCAGGCAAAAGAGCGGCGACGATGGCCTGGTTATAAATCCCCGTTACTGGGGCGAAAAATTGCAGGCAGTTGATAGATCATCGGGATTCATGGAGTTCGATGAGGGTGAGTTTAACGAAAGAGTAAAGGAGTATTTTGATAGTTTCGTTGAGTCATATATTGAAGATGATGAACATAAAAATGAACTATGGGAAACAATAAAAGATGATGTGTTGTTTCACTCAGGAAACGAACACGAAGCATATCGTTCTGTAAATGATTTTAGTCACGAGATAGACGGAAATATTTTTGAATTTAACGATTTCTTTGATGGCGGCGGCACTGAAACATACACATCACGATATTTATGGTGTCTGTACGCGATTGTGTGGGGAATCATGAAATATGACGAGGCCAAAAATGAAAACAAATAGCAATTGGAAACTTTTAACGCTGTAATTCGTGAATCAAGGTCGGCTGGTTGGAGTCCCGGAAAGCTGTCGGCAATTGTTGATTTGGAGGGAGTATGACTGATCTGATGTTAGGGCTTATGATTTTTATGGGGTTGTTATTTGTGTTAATCCTGTGGTTATCATTCAAAGAGTTGTCAGAAGGCCATGGGATGAGATATAAAATTACGAAAGGTAAAAATAATGAGAAAAATCATGAAAAAAATAATATTTGCTGTGACTTTATTTTTATCGATTAATGCGGAAGCTCAGATCTACGATATTGTCAGGAGCGTGAATAATTTTTCTGGGTACATCCAGGGCACCAAATCTGGTGATTACACGCACACTGGGACCATGATTATCGATGGCAATAAAATTAAGCGGACACATACGGTATGCGAAGATATATGCAAAAATTTCATTTACAATGATGAGATACTTTTCTCAACCGATTATGATTATAGAGCAATAATATCCGGCGATTCGGGGGATCTGGTATCAATTGAGATATTATCACTAAGCCCAACCATCATAATTCTGCAAGAAAAATTTGGGCTATTTGAGATTGAAGAATACAAACCAAGATAACTATTCAATGTCCGCAATCCCAATCAATGCTTGCCGACACAGCAGGTATTGATTAACTACTCGCTGTGCGTCGGTATAGTCTGCCCGAATGTTTGCTGCATCCGATTCAGAAAGTTCTGCTCGAACGGCTCCGCCACCAAGCTTGCCGGTATTTTTGGCCGCTCCGGGCATGGCACCGATATCATTTCCACAGTTTTTGGCACTGATGTACAGCCGCTTACCAGCAACACTATCAATATCACGCTGCAAATCGTTATTAAGTTTGGCCTGTGCATTGACCACCTCCATTAAATTTGAGTACCTTAAATCGCGTTCTGATGCGTTCTTTTTCTCAGCTTCGGCGACTAATTGAGTTTGTAGCGCAATCCTTCCGTATTCCCGCTCTTTCCATTCAATCCGCTCATAAATGCGTCCTGACTCATACATATTGTAGCCAAAGTATCCTACCATCCCGAGCGCGGAAACCATAATAAGCATGTAAGGCAAATATCTAAACAAAAAAGCAGGCATTATTTATCCGCCAGCGCTCTATCTGTTTTAGCTCGCGCCCAAACGATCAGCGCCGTAAACAGCCCACCAACCATCGAATATTCATCTGCGCTGAGATTATGCTCAAAATACACATTGGCAGCCGAAAGCAAAGCCAGCGGCAGACCAACGAGCACGATAGTTTTAGATTTAAGATACTGTTTTATTAATGCAAGCATGATTTTTCCTTTAATTAGTTAAAAATAATTTTATTTCCTGCTCCCTTCGCCCAATCAACCCCTTCGATATTTTCCCGCCCGCGTAAATCCATCGCCGGAATTGATCTGGGATTTTGCTTACATCACCGGACATAAGGTGCTTTTTTAATGTGCTCTTTTCAAACGCGCTCCGGCCAACGTTGAACACAAAACAAACCAGCGCATCAAATTGATTTTGTGTGAGATTAACTTCGCAAACGTTGACCGCGCCCTCTGCAAATGCAACATCATGCGATAAGAGTTTTTCAATCTGATCCACGGTTAAACCACCAGAATATTTAACAGGTACTCCCAGTATATTTATTTTACCCGAACTCAATTCATCCCGCGTAAGCAAATGCCCCACCCCGATTGTTGGCAGTCCTGCAGAATCATTGTATAAATGAGGGCTTGCACCTTCGAGCCGTTTTAATAACTCAATTCCGTTTTTGCTAAAAATCATATTTCCCTGTTTTTAAAAAGCCGCCAAGGTTGCGCATTGTTAAGAGGCGTGGCGGCTATGTATTCAGTCTCTTGAATTAAAACTCTTCAATTTTGAATCTATCAACCTTTCAAGCGCAAATAACAACCTCGTTGCCATGTGACCGCCAACTCCAGCGCCAGCGGCGCACAATCCAATAGGCTGCCCCATTGCATCAAGCGCCATAAAAACAATCATCCCAACAAAACCACTGGTGATAATCTCAAACACAAGCGCGAAAATGTCATGCCCTTTCGTATGCCCGCCTCTCACCTTGTTATACCAGTTAACTACACCGCCAATGGACGCCATTATAAAACCTAATGCCCATGTTGCTAGAGTCCAATTTGTGGGGTCTTTATCCGGCATAAGATTCACTTAAAAATATTGATTATAATCGACAAAATAACTTATTAGGTTTATCAAAACACAGGCCAGCCGACCGATATATCGTAATCACGAATGGCTTGAGCCGTAGACATCGAAGATAAAGCATCACGATGCTTTCCGCTCGTGCCAGCAATCATTGACTCTATATTTATTAACAGCCCGGAATTTTCGATCACCTTCGCGACAAGATTTTGTGTTGATATTCCGCGCACAGCCGCCTCAGCCGAGAGCGCTGGGGCGTTTGCGTCTGATGGCGTCGTGGCTGACTGATATGATAGCGCTTCACTTCGTTTTATGGGCCAGCTTGCCATCTCTCCAGGACTGTAATCTTTGATAAAAAAATCACGTTTATCCTTTGCCATCCTGTCTATTTCAGCAAGTTTCGCAGAAAGGATTTTTTGCTTTATTTCGGCGATCTCTGCTGTAGAAAGCTGGATTACAGCCCTCGACACGATCACTTTTTTGTTTACTAAATCGGCACTTAGCTCCTCATCACCATATTTTTGCGTTGTATCATCAATTACTGGCATCTGTACATCCTCTGGCCACCATCCAAACCCATAAACTCCGAGCGCTGGATCTGACCACGATAAATCATATAGAGATTTCTGATTCAGCCCATATAAAAAATCTGGAAGCTGCTCTCTTGTGGCTTTTTTTGTTGAGAGATTTACCTTTATCATAATTGTCCACCGTCGTTTATGTTTGATGCCGTGAAATTCCCACCAGACCCCGCATTAACACCGAATGCGGAAGGGTCGAAACGCAGATAAACAACAGGCTGCGTTCCAAGTGGTGTCGATCCATTGGAGCCCAGATCGACACAATATCCAAATGCATCGCGAAATTTTAACCGCACCGGCTCTTGTGTTATATCAACGTAAGATGTCGGCGTCGTTAAAAAGAATTCTGATAGATCCCCGGCAAATTTATTTCCTCCGCCAACCTCTGACCCAATATAAAAGTCGGTAACGGTAAAATCTATTAAATCGTTAGTATATGTTGTCCATGTTACTGATGCTGATACGTTGTTGAGATAAATTGCTCGATTTGAAGCATTTGCCAGGTCAATGGACATAATAACGTGCGTATCCGTTGTATTTGTGATTGTTGTTGTAACAGTCGCGCTTAATATTACCGTCCCGGCAGAATTCTCAGCAACGATCACAAGCCGATTACTCGCATCAATCGTAACACGCACAGCCGCCCCAGTCGTGTCGCAGATTGTATAAAGCACTGATCCTGTTTTTTTGATAAAAAATGAGAGTAAAAATACTTTGCTATCAGCAATCCCGGAAAGCTGCGCAGTTTTTGAAATGACTGATGCTGTGCCGTTGAACGTTGCACGATTACCCCGAAACTCATTAGGCCCGCGCGCTCCTGTAAACGGCCCACTATTAACCGTAAAATCTCCACCGGAGCCATAATTTTTACCGGCATTGTTACCGTACATTGGCAAATAAATAAGTGGCTGAACGCCCAAAGGCAGTTCGCCATTCGCGCCCAGTTCGGCAGGCTTGGCATCAATGCCTGTGCCTGTGACAAATTTGGATAGGTTTGATGGGATGGAGAGGTCTATGTAACCGGTGTGGAATAAGATGTTGCCTAGGCGACCGTTGACAAAATTTGCAGGGGCAGCGTCCACATTGCAACCGACGCGATATCGAGGTGTTGATGTGATGTTGAATCCTATTGCCGAATTGGTATAGGTATTCCAGGTCATCGTTATCGACTCCCCGTTTACGTACACATGCCGTAACGCCGTACTGGTCAAGTCGATCGAAACTGTGACGCGATAGTTCCTCCCGATAACAAAAACAGCAGAATTACTCGAGGCGTTGAGAACAATGGAGCCAGCAGATGTTGTGGCAATGATTGAAAAAATCCCTGGATTGTCTACGCTCACCATAAACCTATAAGACGACCCTGAGCCAAATGTTATAATTTGCGTAGCGCCAATATAATCTGGATTAAAATCAAGAGCCATCGTGAACTGCTTCCCATCAGCAATTCCAGTGATCGCCGCAGCACTCACATAATCCGCCACCCCGTCCAAATCACTGTAAGTCGCATTGAATTGATTTGGCCCTCTACCGCTTCGCGCAATCGTGCCGTTGAGTGTAAAATTTCCTCCCGTGCCACTATTTATATGGGCCGTTGTGGGATCATCCATAGGTAAATATAGGATTGGAGTAAGCGCTGATAGAGTTGTTTTTGGTGTCGGTTTACGATCAGACGTAATGAACAGACGTCGGTTAGCCTCAATAGACAAGTCTCTGAAGGTGTGGTCTAAAAAAACGTGAGCGAGGCGCCCGGTGATATAAAAAGACGGGTTTGGATTATATGAATCATTAGCCACACGGTGACTAGACTGTGTGAAATCTATATTTTGCCCAACATTAAACGTCCCCCATGCCATATTGGAATCAATATCATTGATAAATACCCTGCTGTTAGATTGCGAATCCATATTGATGCTAATCAATATATGCATGAATGTGTTTTTGAAAGATTGGCCGATGCTCAAATTGCCATCAAAAGTAATTACATTTCCAGATCTGGCCTGTATCCCCATAGTGTCTGAAATAGTATCCGGCAGGGCTATGTGCCCATAATTACTGCTATCGGTGCCCCAGGAATAGATACGTGGATATTGGCCGGACAACGGAGACCACATAAACCAGGCGCTAAAAGTAAAAGTTTTACTGTCCGCATTACCAATTAGATCCGATGTCCTGCTCAAATAATCTGCTGCGCCATCAAAATCAACCGCCTCGGCGTAAACAGCCTCCTCGACAGCGGCAGCAGCAGCCCTGCGCGGCAATCCAGGCAAACCACTCCCAATAATCGGAGCGGATGGAGCTAAATTGCGCCTTCGTGATGGCAGCCCGTTATGTGGCGTGCTCAGTTTTGGTAAATATGGATTCATCAATAATCTACGTAGCGGGCGTTAAACACAATACCGGTTGCCAAAGTTACGAGCGTTCCTGCGTACAATTTCTCACTCGCGGACAACCGTAATGGATTTGTCTCGTCGATCAGCGTAGACCCATCTGCATGATAAAATGCAGTCCTAGCGTTTAGTGTTGTGGCGGCCAGCGTATATGCTGGCATTAACGCGCAAGCTACAAGATGTTTCGTTGTACCGCCATCAGTCGACGACCAAATACATAATGATGATGCCGTCACCGTTGCGCGAGGCATGGCAGATAGCTCGGTTAATATTGATCCATTAGCGCCCGCCGTTAACAACAGCACGGAATTTGTAACAGTGGTTGAGCTGTCGACCCCGTTTGGCGTAAGCGCCACAGCTGTTGTTACTACGCACGATGCTACCTGCGGAGTCTGTGCAAAAGGGGCTGTGAATGTATTTGCCATTTTTAAATCCTTTTAAAAATAAAGAGCTATTGAATGCAATTTTGCAGTTGTCGGCGCGGAAATCAGAACCCAGTTCACGGCGTCAGCGCTCGGATCTGTAGTCAATGAGCTGGTAGCCGTTATATGCCGGTAAGTCTGAAAATCTATTGGGCTATATACGGACTGGCCTGTGGTGTAAGTATTCCCAGACACCCAGGCTGTTGCATTCGCGCCGGACGCGGCGGCGGTAGCTGATGCATCTGCTTCTGTGGCATATGCGAGAGCATTTGTCTCACTCGTTGTTACTGCCGTTGCTAATGTATTTGCCTGTCCTGTCCAAGTATTTATCTCTGTCACTAACCCAGGTTCGGCAGCTAATCTATTATCCATAGCCGAGACAAACTGATCTTCAGTTTGAGTCAATCTGGACGGTGCCGGTGTTGGTAGAGCGGTTATTATTTGTGTGATTGCCATTATATCAGGCTCTCCAATTCAATCGAGCAAAGCGAAAAAGCTGAATGAGGAATCTCAATATTAAAATCATTGAATTTTCCAAAAATAAATGTTGGTCCATAGTCTGCCGATCCTACATAAAGAGCCGGTGTGGCTCGGAATCCTGCCAAAATATTATGCAGTGCACTTATAGCCCGATTATCAACTTTTAAAATCCAACTTGCTTTCCGGCTATAAGATCCTTCCGTAAATTCCCTGTTTCCAAATCGATCTTCCAAGACTATCGAATAATCACGTATTCCAAGCGATACTCCGTAACCTGTTGGCCCTGCATTATATCGTTTACCGATATAGCAAGTTCCGCAAAGTACTGTTGATCCTGTCCCGGTTGTGAGTGTCACTGTAATCTCTGGATCTGCATATAACGGCAAATCATTAATATACAAATCCTTCTTTCTCACAATCGGATCAAATGCGTAGTGGAATGCATTTATAATTCCGCTATTATCAACCGTTGAGTATGATTCGTTGTAAATCGTCCCATCGATATCATCACTAACTATGATGTTAACTGTTGTACAGTCAATGCCAAGCAGACCAACACTATCTGCGTATCCTACAGCCTGATAAACGTTAGTCAATGTTGTGGTAGCTGCGGTTTTACTTGATGAGCTCGAGTCATGCATCGCCCATCTGTTAGTTGATCCGTACCTTTCCCAATATGATGTATTCGTTACCGGCGCTGTTCCCGTGATTGTTGTGCTTGCTACTGTTTGCGATACGCTGACTGTGTAAGTACCCGTCCCCCCAGCGCCAGTAATAAATCCAGTAACAGTTGTGTCGGCAGTAACGCCAGTTCCTGATAGGATTTGTCCTATAGCAATTACACCTGTCGTCACGGCAGATACGGTCATAGTTGTGCTGGCTATTGATGCGGTCATAACAACGCTGGGAAGCAACGCCTCATAAACGTCATGACGGGTTGCATTTCCGGTATGTGTGCCCGATTGAGTCCCGCTCGTATTGATACCCTGACCATCGGGTTTTGTGGCTATATTGTAGGTGGAATCTGATAATCTGCGGACATAATATATCGTTCCAACAACCAACCCTGTCGGAAGCGCCCCAGTTGTTGTAAATTTTATTGGTGTATTATTAGGCAATTGAGATTGAGTCCATGTCATTACTACCGGACTCGCAATCGTAAAAGTTACCGTGCCTGACGGCGAAACTACCTGACGTCTGTCGCCGACAACATAAGCGCCGGTTTTTGAGTACGCGATGTAATCCGATTCTGACACCGTGCTGCTAACCAGATGGCTGTCTGCGTACAGATAGGGTTTTGCTATGATTAATGATTTTACAATATCCATTATGCAGCCCTGGTCGCCGGAAGTCCGCGCCCGTCCCAGTCCTCAAATATTCTTTTGCTCTTGTTCGATGCGGCGGTTAAAACCTCGACTGTTTCCGTCAGTTCTTTTATTGCTTCGCTTATTGCAGCCAGTTTATCATCAATACTCCCGGCTTCGTCGGCAGTCAAAACCTGTTCGTTTTTATGGATCATAGCCAGACCCGTTCTTGGCACACGACCCCCAACATCAAAGCTGGCGATATTTTCCGGCACGATTGCGGATGATGTTTGAGCAAGAATCATTGATTGCTGCATGACGGCGACTTGAGATGCTTGCGCTGCGGCGGCGGCATCAATCTGAGACGACAATCCGGCTAACGCGGAAGATACTCCAATAATGGATAGATCAATGCCGAGCAATACATTAATCTGAGTTTGTGCGTCAACGATTATTTGATCCAATCTGGATAGCTCATTTTCGTTTGATTTTACTTGCTCATCAAGTAGAGATATCTGCGCATTGTAATTGTCGGTCAATCTATCTCTCGCCGATTCTAATGCGCTCAGAGTTCTCTGCTCAAGTGTCAGCTGGGCATCTGTCGATATGCTTAACTCGTTGAGTAATTGAATATTTTTAGCTTGTGCTCTTTTAAATTCTATGGCGCTGGCAAATCCGCTCGCTTCTGTTTTCGAGAGCACATCGACCGCGCGAGAAACATTTTCAATGTTAAAATTTCCGGCTTTTATAGCGGATTCAATTTGGCTTCTGGCCGCCTCTAAACTTATTGAGCCAGTTGAAGTAATTGAGCTTTTTAATGATTCAGAAAATCCTTTCAAACTATTAATAGAGTCGGAAAATTGGCTGATAATATCATTCTGTGATTCAAGATCCAGATTGTAACGATCGGTTATTGTTTTTCGTTGAGATTCGATGGCTGAATTACTTGTAAGTATTTTATTTTTTTCGGCTTCGACAGAACGTTCAAGCGCTGAGAATGCTTCATCAGCGCTCTTATTTGCCATTTCCACAGCGTTCGCTTCGCTCTCTATCATCCAAATCCGCTCTTGTAGCGCTCGATTCGATGGGGATAATGAAATTAACTCTCGCCTGCGCAATTCTGCCGTGTCGCCCTGAAGTTGTAATAATTGAGTTTCAAGTCCGATGCGTTCTTGCAATACACGTTCGCGCTCTGCGTTGGTTTCATCTATAATTTTCTGTTCATCTGCAAGCGCAAAAATACGCTCCTGCAACGCTCTGTTTGATGGGGATAATAATTCTAGTTCGTTGGCGCGTTTTTCTGCTACCGATGCAGTCATATCAAATATTTGCGATTCCAGTCGGAGCCGTTCGTCCATTATTTTTTTCTCAACAGATAAACGCTCTGCCTCTATTTTGCTATTCTGCTCTGCCGTCTCCTTTAGTCCATCCAATGCTGTTTGCAAATGTGCCACTGCTGCGGAAGCCCCCTCTATTGAGGAAAACACAGCCCCACTATTTATGGATGCCAGAGCATTATCAACACTCTCAGTGAAATTTCTTGCTGTGGCGCTGAATACATTATCATATTGCAGGCGCTGAGATTCGCTCGCAAAACCAGCCCGATCATTAAATCCAAATGCCTGAGGTGGATCGAATGAAACCCTGGGCAGAATGAACTCTCGATACAGATAATTTTTATCAATCGCAAAAATTTCTTTGGCTAAATCGGCAAATTGTTCTTTTAAACCAACAATCTGCTTAGATCCACTTAATTCAATAGCCCGCCTATCTCCAACAAATGCCCGTCTTTCTGCCGCCCTTATTGCCTCGGCTTGCTGGCGAGTTGCTTCAGCTGCTGATTTTGCAGCCACAGCCAAGGCGTCGGACGCATTTGTAATTTCTATAAATAACGGCGCTATATCAAGCAAGCCCCCGAATTTTATTGCATCGCCAGCAGCGCCGGATGCTTTAAGCAGCTCGTAAAATTCACCTTTTGTTGTATCTAAAGGAATGGAAAGTTTGTTTAAACTCGCGTTCAACGAATCTACTTTTACAGCCATTTTCTGCTCTGCAGTTAAGAAATTTTCCGCAATGAACGCAATGCCCTGGTTAAAATTATCTACTCCACCGGCTGCGTCAACGAATGCCGTTCTCAGCTCAAATCCCATGCTTTGAGCATGTGTGCGTGCGTCTGCAAACGACAGTCCAAGTGCAATCGCAGCCGAATTAATGGCCCCAAACTCAATGCCGAGACGGCTCACAGCCTGCAATGCTGTTTCGCCTCGCTTTGCTAGAGCATCTATTTGAGGTATTAGACTATGTGCGAGACCGTCGGTGATTTTTTGGATCTCTTCACCGATTTGCTCTTCGGTGAGCATTTTACCTTTTTCAGAAAGCAGATTGATCGAATGTCTGAAACTGTCAATGCCTTCTGTGCTCACTCCCAAATTTTGCCCGATTTGGCGCAAGCTACTGGATGTTTGTTTGGTGGTATCGTTGATTAGGCCAAAAAGCTCCTTACCCACTTTTGATAGATCATTGGCGTAATCGAGTAGCTTATTGCTGTCCGTGAAAATCTGCCCGGTAACGGCATCAATGCGGGCAAAATCGATTTTGTCGCCACGGAACAAACCACCCTTCGCTTTGAATCTTGTTTGCAACATACCAGATTCGAATCCTTCAGCGCCGATTTCTCCGCTTAGCAGAGTTCCTTGTTGTTTCATCGGCCCACGTCCAAATAAACCATTCAGCAACGGCCCCAGCACCGGCACAAAATTAAGCACTTTGCCGATACCTCCGCCAATCAACTTATCTCCGGCTAACATCCGTGTTATTTGATCCACGGCAGCGATGGCGATGGCCGGCCCTGCTATAGCGGCGAAAGATGATCCAGCCAAAGCAGCCGAACTCGATACACCAGCAACTGTACCACCACCCATCCCGCCAAAAAATGCTCCAGCCTGACCTGGCAACATGCCACCAATTCCACTCAATGTAGATGTGGCGCCAAAGCCGCCTTTGAATAAATTAAGAGCAGAAGATCCAAGTCCGGCTATGTTTAATGCTGTTCCTCCAAAACCACCGCCAGATGCCGCCGCAGCCCCAGGCACTGCAAACATGGCAGACAGGCCAATTGTCTGGGCAATTTTCAAAGCCGCAAATTCAGACGCAATTCTGCCCAGCGCTATCCCTACATTTTTTACCATCCCCTTCAAACCATCGTCAAAGAAGTTAAAAATTGAGTTAGCCAAAGCGCTTTGTATATTACGTCCGGCCTGCATCCAAAGTTGACTTACTTCGTCTGTCGTTTGTCGTGTTTGAGATTCTGTTCCTTTCAATTCTTCTTGTGCTTTTTGCAATGCCCTGTTATATATTTCTATGGGCAGATTAGGTTTTAATCTATTTAGCTCCGCCAATGTTTGGTTGTATATTTCCTGTTTTGTCGCAACGGAAGCTATTATCTGTTCAACGCGCCGTGATAATTCGATCGTCGCCCTGGTCGATTCACTTTGCCGCAGCTCCGCAAGCGTTAAACGATTTTTAGCCGCGACAGCTTTGTCTATAACGGTTGTATTTTGATTATTCTCAATCGTGTTATTTTTTGTTGCCCGGCTTTCGCGATCGACTTCTTTTGTGAGCATACTCTCAGCAATTACACGCCGATTAACCTGATCCTGATATTTTTGGCCATTTTTATAAAGTTCGATCAGCGCTTTGTCCGCCTGCTCAAAAGCAATAGTTAATCCCTGGAAATTCCCGCTTTTGATATTTCCGAGCTGAGTTGATACGAGTTTGTATAAAATACCAATCTGACCAACAAACACACTGGTCACGTCCGCAAGCCCGGCAAACTCTATAGCTATTCTGTGACTCCAGTCTTCTAATTCCCCGGATTTTGTCATATCATCAATTTGATCATCCAGATCTTTGAGCAGATCAGTGTAAATTGATACAGCTTGTATAGCCGATTGATCGAATAATCCGCCAATCTTTATTTTTAAATCCTCAGCAAGCCGCTCAGTTGATCTGAATTGTTTTCCGGCATTGCCCATTGCCTGCTCATACAATCCGGTTAATTTAGAAGATTCGCCGAGCACAATATTCATGCGTGCTTGCATTTTCTGTTGCTCGGAAAGGGCTGTTGTGGAGACTCCCAGCTCTTTAGCTAATTTTGCATAAGATTGTTCAAAACTGACATTAATGCCGATAGTTCGCAAGACTTCTATTTGACCGGATCGTATTCCGTGCACAATGGAATTTAGGGCGTCAGATGTATTTAACTGCCCCACGATTGCGGCATTCCGCGCAAGATCCGCTAATTTTTCTGCGTTGGCCAAGTCGATATTCGCGGCGACCAAACTTAATACTGTTTGGCGGGACTCTATCATTGATATACCAAGTTTTTGCAGGGATTTGGCTGTGATATCCAGTTCATTGCGAGAAATCCCGGCGTTACGACCGATTTGACTCATAGCGATACCCAATTCCTGATATCGTTGACTCAGCACAAGTGCTTCCTGCGCATATTGCGACGCTTTGAAAAGCGCGTATGAACCAGCCGCCACAGAAACAGCGCGGCCAAGCAGAGCCGTCGCGCTGGTTAATTTGTCAGTCGCGCCCTCCGCCTTTCCTGAAGAAGCAGATAGCTTGTCGAGTGAGGATGCCCCTTTATCAACCTCACTCGAGTCAATCTTGATCTTTAGTGTTTCTTCAGACATTTTTCGCCCGTGATTGCATCCAAGTATTATCTATTAATCGTATCGCGCGTATTTCCCAGCGTTTCAGCCTAATGCCTTCAATCTGCTGCCAGTCCATTATTCCAGAAGATGTTATCTTTGCGTCTCCTGGTCGTTCGCCGTGCAATTCCACAAAATACGTCCAGACATGTTCGCATAATTCTGGCAATTCTGGCATATCCGCCAACTGATCCGGCATCCTGCCAGTTTGTCTCCAAACATTCTCCAAATGAATCCGTAAAGAATTCCCGTCATCTTGTATTGCGCTTAACTTAAATTCTGATTCAGCGAAAAGTAACAGATCGTTGATCAGACTTTCATAAAATTTTCCAGATCCCCTATGGCCTCATCAATCTGTCGGCGCACCTCCGGTAATTCCGTCAGCACGCGCCTGACATTTTCTGGTGTAAACGCTAGTTCTTCTAATGCGTTTCCCTTTTTCTGAAATGGGAACATATTTTTCTCGCCATATCGCCAGGCTACAGAACACGCGACCAGCAACGATATTCCACGCTGTTCCTGGATATCAGCCGTATCAGGCACGTCTTCTTTCCCGCGTTTTCTGGCATAAGCAGAGCGGCGCGTTGCCTCGTCAATATTTTGCCGTATTTGATCCCGGAAAACTTGCGAATCGCGTCCAAGCAATGTCCAAAAAATACCCAGACCTGCATGAGTGACTGGATGATGCAATTCAATTTCAATGCCTTTATCACACGCGCTGACTGTATCTAATGCTGAAAAATCATGTACTTTTGCCATTTTTAAAAACTCCTCTATGCTGCCAAGCTGTCTTGGATTGTGATTATTGTTTTTGCGTTAGCCAATGCTGTTCCGCCTGCGCCGTTGATTTCCGCCGTGAATGGATATGTGCGAACAATTCCGTCTGCGCCAGTATCTTTATCATCCCCGGTGAGTTTAACTTTCGACATCACAAAAGACACGAACTCACTGGCGTTTGTTTCATCAACCGCATCAACTATTGCAATGCTAATATTGGTTCCTGCATTGAAATAACCGGATAAAATAGCATCCTGATAAAATGCTGTTATCTGCCCGGATACTTTCAGAATCCCTCTCGATACATCAGGCCCAACATTTGATCCAAGCACCGGGTCAAGCGCTGCCACGGTTCCATCAATTTTAATTGACGCTCCGGTAACATAGCCGATTGTTGTGCCCTGGATTATGATAGCTCCCTTGATTCCTTGCACCACAGCAGTAGTTGTTTCCGCTGTTGGTGTGGTGAGCACCTGCGCCCCTGACGAAGATCTGTCAAGTGCTACAGCATCAAACGCGACGGTTGTATTACCTGACGCAGGTATAGAGATATTCACAGAACCGAACACTACGTCGGTGAATAATTCGGATTTTGCAATATCGCTCTGATATTCCTCGACGGTATAATAATCGCTGGTCTGCGCTGTTATCGGAGCGGCCAGTTTTTTGCCTGTAACAGTAACTGTTGATGCAGCAATTGGCCCCTCAGCAATCATCACAGATCCATTCAACGTCGATCCAGTGATCACTGTTTCAGTTACACTCAAAACAAGCAGATTATTATCCCTATTAACAGCATTGGCGTAAGTTCCCGCTGTAATCCGTATCACATCACCTATTTTAATGCCCTTTGTCAGCCATGTTTGAGCGGCATCTGTTAGGGTGGGAACTCCACCCGGCATCGTGATAGTAATCGATGCGCCGGTGATAGCCGCAGTTGCTGAGAAAGTGCCCCGCAATAACGATGCAAATATGTTTGAGTACGTATTCCCAGATAATAGTCCGTTCAGCGTGAATGTGGCGCTTCGACCGCCCATCGTTACGCCGGTTGATTGCTGGTGCGTTGCGATTTCATTGTTTTCATACGAGGCGATTGTCAGCTTGCCGGATGATGTCTCACGACGTAACGCCTGACCCCCTGATCCAGAACGTGGAACGCCTAGCCCCGTTTGTTTGTATATTGTCAGTAATTTATTGACTTCTTTTGCTATTGCCATTTTTACGCTCCTGTTGATTTAGTGGGTTTTTGTGGCTCAGGTTTCGGCTGAGGTGGAATTGTGCCTAACCCTAGCTTCAACCATTTCGCGGCGTCCTCATCAGTTAATTCAACCAACGTGCCGTCCTGTCTTTGTAATATTTGCATATACTTATCCTATATTTGAGTGAAAAGGAATTTTTACAGCCACCGCATATCTGTCACCTTCAACCACACCAGCCCCAACGGACGGGGTTTCAGTTATCATGACAGTGACTCCGCCGCTCGTAAATGTATTACCCCTTTTGAAAGTTGAACGGAGTAGCTCGGCTCTAGCGGCAATATCGGCCGTCCCTACCTGTAGGCGATACATTAACTTTACTTGCATATATCCACGCTCTTCGTGACGCGCACCATATTCCCTATTGTCTGGACGGGCAAAAAGAATATTCACTATTTGATAAGGTGCGGGATAAGTTGGCAGTATGAACGCCGCATTCTCAAAACTTGTGGCTATCGATGGCGACATCCCATTAAGCGCCGTTTCCAATGCTGCCCGGATATTTACAACGCCAGCCATCAGAGAATGCTCCGTATTACTGCTTCAGTGTCCATAACCGCCAATTTGTAGATTCCCTGAGGCGCTTGTTTGCTGTGCCCATTTTCCAGAGCCATTGCATAGGGCACGTTATTAGCTATCCAGTGTATCCCAGCTACTGGCGAACTCAGCACACCGGCCTTTATTTTAGCGAGCGTCATCCCGCCATCAGGATCAACGCCATCAACCTCATTATCCGGCGGTGTGCCAAAATGATATTGGTTATTTGCTCTAAAATGTCCGCCGATATATCCGGCTGGTCTTGGGGGTAGCCCGCGTTCAGCGCGTGATATATTATCTGCCCAAAGCTCCCGACTCCCCACCGGAGACCGCTCATCAACAAATCCAGCAACAGTAAAAATAACCTCGCGCACGCCATGATCAATGCTTTGCTTTGTTTTTTCTGTCCATTTTGACATATTGATAGCGAAACTCATTATCGTCTCACATGCAAATCAAATAAAACCCGTGTGCCCGCTGGCGAAACTTCGTCCATTCCGACAATCACATATTCCACTCCGCCAACTATGAAATGATCCTGCAAGTTTATGCCCGCCTCGGCATCAACCAATAACCGCATGTCGCCAGCCTGTACTAGATTCCCTCTGAGTGTTTGAACACCACCACTGACCAAGCCTGTGTCAAATATCGCCCCCTTGCGCGTTGTGTCTGCCGTGACGACCGCATTTGCGCCAGTTGCAGGATCATAATCACCCACTGTATAACTGCGCCGCGTAACAGATTGTCCAAACTCCGTCAGCAATTCCAGCGATACGTCAGCGAGTTCGTCATATAAACTCATACGCGCACCGCCTTTCCATCGACACCCTCAAAATAAGGGGATAGCATTGCGTCAATTGCCGTGTATCGTTTAAATTGTGGACTTGAACTGTCGTAAGTGGTAGATATTGGCCCGACCGTAACACTAGCTTTTTGTTGCGTCAGATCCGCCAGTAATTCCGCCGTACTGGACTTCAATGCCAGTTCTGCACATGCTCTTTGTACCTCGACCGGGACAACTGTATTTGATACCAGCGAAGGGAAAGCGTAGGAAGATCCAGACAATATCTGGTCGATATAGACAAATGCACGCGGCCAGTCCAATGTCTGGCCGGATGACATCCTGGAACCTTTCCACCGCTGCCGATAAACTTGAAGCATGTATTCCGTCGCTTTGCGTAAATTCTGCTCTTTTACCGCAGTTGTCAGAGCCGCCCAAGAAGCATTCCCACGGTCAGAGTGATAGGTATCAGCACCCGAAACAGAAATGTAACTTTCTGCTCCCGCGACGATTGCACCTGTCTCGACAATGAGCGCCATACTTTACCTCACTCTCCTCGCGCCAATAATCCCATAACCACCTAAAGTGGAAATGGTGAAAATTGCATGAGCGGTTAAGTAAACTGTCGTACTTGCAGCAACACTAAACCTTGTGGTCGGCACGGCATATTCAATTTCGTTGGTAACACCTGGAACGTAAGCCTGAGAAGTAGTTGCGAATTCTTTTCCAAGTCCGCCCATTGTTGCACTGGTCTCAGATGATCCGCCAGACATGTGCGTAATAGATGTGGTTGCAGCAGGCACAAATCCAATTACACCAGACACATCCCAATCACCAGGAGTCAAAACAATACTGGTTACGTTCGCCGTAGTATCTGTAGTCAACGAAACCGCCGATCCGATTACAACAGAAGACGAAATATATTCACCAATTTCACCGGTACCTGCATTGTCATTTGTACGAGACCCCTGTAACGTCTGAACAACAGACTGGCTTTCGGTATAAGTGACCGTTCCAGTGGTACATGTGATTCTGTAATTGATTTCAACCAGATATTCGCCGAACGACGTGGCGGACGTGATACTGACTTTTTCCAGTAAGGTATCGCCCTGATACCGCTCAACGATAGCCGAAACAGATGGAGTTATAGTCAGTTTATGGCCTATAGGCAGGCGGTCTGTTACTGATGTGTTTTGTGTAAGTGTTGGCATTATTTTCCCCTAGAGAATTGCAGAAACCCCCGCGTCAGCAGAGGCTTGAACTATTATCCAAGCAGGATCGCAGTATGAGCGGGTTTGATTAACGCGGCCCCCCATGCAATCGCCAATTCATACCTCACTTTTCGATACCCGGGGTAGATTGCGACCTCGAATGTCAGTCCAGATCTAGGGTCTGTGACGCTAGAAACATCTAGCGCCATGTCTCCTTCTGTTGGCCGCTCTGGCATACGAGTAGCCAACACGATAGCCGAACGGTTAAATGCCATGTTGCGGGCAGATGTGGCGATCACAGTTATCGCGCGGGTTGCAGCTCCCTGTGCAACACGAAGACCGGGGGCGGCCAGCGTGATTGTATCTCCAGATGCAGGGTTCGCACCTGCAAAAGAAACGGACGTGATCACATATTTATTAGTGTCATTCGCGAAGGTGACAATATCTCCCGCAGCCACAACGCCAGTACCAGCGGTGGCCAATGGGATAACTGTTTGACCAACAGTAAATGCCGCTGAAGTGCTGGTAGCTGAGGCCATAGCTCCCGCTGTTTGTGTAGGAATTTGCGCGGATTCACGTAAACTCAACCCGGCTGTCGTCAGAAATATGCCTTGACGCATGATGCTAGGATCATCTGTAACGCTAAAATTACCCTGTTTACCCAGAAAATTGGCACCTGCGGTCGTGTTCATAACGAGATGATTATCAGACACGGGAGCGCCATTATCCTTCAAGATTTTAAGCACATTAGTCGCGTCTGTGAGATCCCCTGAAGTTCCTAGCGGAGTGGTAGCGGCAGTGCCATAAGCTCGGCTAAATTTCTTTTGCAAAGACGATAAATCAGTTTCAATCTCATTCACGGCAGCACGGATGGCCTGAATAATCTGATTGTTGCGGATGTCGGCATAACCAGCACCAGAATTCAATCCGCTCTGCTCTTCTCCATCCCATGAGAATGGAAATGAACGGTAGTTGGAAATCGTGATAGGGGCATTACCTATGGTTTGGTCTGATTCGGCAGGGACGGCCATTGCCGGGGTGATATCTCCGCCCGCTGTATTTGCTGGCGTGATTGGAACGTAAACGGTTTGGTTTTTTGCCACCCGATTAATACGCGCATCAAGCGTAACTGCAGGTATTAACCCGGTGAGTTCTCGTGATACAACATCGAGGGATGCGTAAAGGTTTGGCAGCAGGTTTGTCAAGGTATTCGTAGTCATGATTTGTTCCTTTGTTGGGATAAAAAATAGTTGCTATTTTCCAGCCCCGCCGGAACATCATGCAGCCCTGCCGCTTATTTTGTTACAAATTACTAATCTTGCGTTAACTTCCCGCCTTTTTTGCTAAATTCAACTTTCTGTAATGGATTCATAGCCTCAAAAGCACTACGTTTCATAGTCAATTGATTTTGGCTATCTCCGCCTCCACCGGCAGCCCCGCCGCCTGCGTTGTTTGGCGCTGTAACGAAATACTTTCCTTCATCGCTCGTGGCCCATTCTTTAATATGATCGCAAAGCGCTTTATCACCTACTTTTGCTGTGCGGTTTTCTCCATCAACCACGATCTGTACTCCGCTTCTAAGCATGGCCTGAGCGGCTTTTAGGTGCACCGGGTTCGTTATTCCGTGTTTCGTTAATTCGCTAACCAGCCCATTGTCAATCAGCAGCTTCTGTGTAAATCCGGTTTCTTCTTCGTGTAATTTTTTCGTTTTATCAAATTCCGCAGCAACTATTTTTAATTGTTTGTTCGCTGCCTGCAAATCATTTGATAATTTATCACGTTCCGCCTCAACTTCAGCAAGTTGCTCTGGTGTTATTTCAGCATTTTTTCTTGCCTTTTTTATTTCCGCCAGCAGCTCGGTATTCTTCGATTTCAGCCCTGAAACAGCATCTTCAATTGCAGCAGCCAACGCCGCCTTCTCCTCAGGAGTATCAAACATTTTTATCCCTCTAGGATTGTTAAAAAATTACAACACATATATATCATATTTCAATGTGTTGCGCCATATTTTTTCTCAAGTTCTTCGAGCGCGAGAGGATTCCCCCGCCCATTAATCAAATCAGACAAACTCAATTTTTTATCCCGCCACAGCTCAGCCCTGCCTTTTCCTAAAACATCATTCTGCCAGTCCTTGGATTGCCTGCCAAGAAATTCCTCAAATGTCGTTGTTCTTAGTACAGGCCCGGAAGAACTTGCACGTTGACCAATCCCCAGCTTATCAGCACGCTTCATCAGGCTAGTGACTCCAACCATCTTGCATCGGCATCCGAAATGTAATGGTATGCTTCTAAACGGCACATCATGACCAACAGGGGTTAGTGTCAGAGTATCCCATTCCAGACCGTCACGCGGAGCGCATCTAATACAGGTATGAGAATCTAAAGTTGCTAACCAGCGCATTGTCGGCGTGATATCCGCGTTTTCTTGCAGCACTGCACGGGTCGAATCATTCATTACTCGCATGATGCTGGTATGTACCAATGCTGTTGAATTACGTTCGACCAACTCCACAATCTCATTCACCCGGTTAAATATCTGCGCCAGCGTCTCGCCCTGAGCAATACCCTGCTTGACGGCTCCCGAAAAACGGAACGATGTGTCTCTTGCTATTTTGCTCCACCAAGCTTTGACCGGACTGCCCTCGATCAACATATCACTCACCAGAGATGTCAAGACGGCCTTGCTTGGCATGGAGGCGGTTGCCGCAAGTGCCGCCACTTCTTGCCCCGCACTTATGCCCGTTACTGTTGTTAAAGTTGGCGTTAAAACTTCCAGCGCTTGAATGTAGTATGACGATATAACTATGTCGGCATCTTTAAGCATCTGGTTAAGCCGCGATCTGCCCCAGCTTGTTAATCCCTTTTGCGCCAGCTTTACAATCAATTCCCTGCGCATATCCTCAAGGAGCCTGAGCACTGACGCTTCGACGTGCGCGCTATGCCTCAGCACGTCAAGAGAAACTTTTAACGCGCTATCGATGCGGGCAAGTTCTTCTGGACTTATTCCGGGCATTATTGCTCTGTGTTACCCGGAGCGAAAGATGGCGATGCTGCGGCGATACGTTCCTGCTCTTCATCGAATGTAACTTTGCCATCAATAATTTCGCCACGCTGCAAATTATCAAACAAAGTCGCTTGGCTAATAGCACCAGATTGCCAAGCACCAACTAATGCAGTTAGATCCTGAGCGCTTATGCCTGCCGGAACAAAATCACGGTTGAACTGAAAATTAATTTCACCGCTGTCGCCCGCCCACTGCGAAAATATATCCAGCAACCATTTCATGTCGCGGCTTATCATTTGGCTGATCTCTGCTAGATAACTATCTTCGCCATTCTGTCTACGCGCCACCGTATCAGATGCTTCCACGCTCGCTTTTTGTGATTCCAACATTCTTGCGCCAAGTACGGCCATTTCATTTTTCAGATCGAGTAACGCTTGTCTATGCCCTTCAAAACTGCTTGATACTTCTGCGAAAAACGCATCACTGCCAGTATCCGGCAGGATGTTCGCAGCAGTCCCGCCGACATAGATTGTCGGCGCTGGCTTTCCCGGCTCTCTAATAGGACGGTATCCTGTAACAAAAAGTGTCGGCATCGATAAATGTAGTCCATGATGATAATCAGCATTAACCTGATAATGATGCAGATTAATATCTACCAAGCCCATCAATGGCGGAGGCTCTGGATTAATGCCACCTATTATTTTAAATGGGATGTAAGTAAACGGAGCGTTATTAATCGCTGGGAATATGTCCGATCCAACCTGTTCGTCTTCGCCTTTGTCGGTTTTACGAAATACGCGCTGGCGGTATCTTTTCTCAAACAAATCAATCACACGATATCTGGCCTCAGATTTGTGCTCAAATTCACCGGTGGATATGTCGGCGGATTCTTTCAAGACAACCATCGTTAATTGATGCTTATTATTGATCCTGCCAACTTTCCAGTTGATGATGTGCTCTGCGCCGTATTTTTTTAAAGCAGGGCGCAAACCCCTGACTTCTGCGTCTGCCATTGTCAACACACTTTCTTCTGATTGCTCTGGATAATCCACCAGAACACCAACCCGACCTAGCTTTAAGTATTCGTCAACAATGGCAGCAGAAAACGAAACAAGTGAAGATCCAATTAAATCAATATCTTCCGAGAAGGTTTCAGTTTTTGGAAGCAACTCAATGATGGGAGGTTTTCTGAACACCATCCCGCACAAACCCTGAATAGTCCGAGCAATCGCATTAAAAAAAGGCGTTCTATTCACGCGCTTTCTGTAATCAGTGGCCTCTTCATTAGTCAGCTTTGGTAGATATTTTTCACCATTCGCATGTATCTCATGCTCCCCGGCCGTCGAATCCTCGCATGATTTCCATAGCGGCAAATATTTATTGTATTCCGGGTGAGGCGTATCAACGTATACTTTATTTTCCATCCTCAGCCCCTTTATTCAGAAA